>CAMZNQ010000347.1 GCA_947313765.1 uncultured Sulfurovum sp. | reverse complement strand
TATCTAATTCAATAGTCGTATCATAAAAGCTTTTATAGTTATGGATATAGAGTTTAGTAAGTTTCATAAGGGTATCCTATTTTTTATTGTTACAATTATACCACATATACAAGTACAAAGCACCATGAACAGCCGACTCCTTACCTATGGGGAACTTTTTACCCATCAATGATTCTATCTCATCCATAGCTTTGAGTCTCTCTTTATTGGGAATTTTAATTTGAGCTAGATATTAACTTGAGAATAACAAATTAAGTATCCCTACTCCATCTCAAGGCTCATGAGGTACATATCTTCCCCCTCAATAATTTTTACCTTTGTACTATTACACTTGTCACAACAGTAGTCTATCTCATCAACCTCAAAGAGATTGCCACACTCTTTACACTCTAATTTAAGTTTTTGAACATTTAAGACGAGTTCAGCCTCTTCACAAATGCTTTGCTCTTTAAATGTGTCAAAGGCAACTTTTAAAAGATGCACCTCAACCCCACTCATTACCCCAATTTTACAGATGACTTTGTTAACTTTAGTAGCACCATTCTCTTTGGCTACCTCTTCACATTGATTTATAAGAGCTTGTACTATACTATATTCATGCATTTAAAACACCTATTCATTTTTTAAATATTATACTATTTGAGAGCATAAGCTTTAGTAAAAAATTGTATCGCCATCTACTGCTAACAGATTGTTGCAATAGAGATCATGATTAATATCTAAATCTTTACAAAGACGCATAAACAACCTTTTGTTTTCAAGCATTGAACCTGAAATTGCAACTGCTTCAACGCCCATACTCTCTTTTAAAGTATCAAACTCATGAGCTAGAAATTCTACAAAGGATTCCACAAAACCAAAAGAGAGTGTTAAATCATCAACTCCTGCAAGTTTAAAACTTATACCACTTCTAATGACTAGTAGTGGGTCTAAAAAAGTCTCATTATTGATATTTTGTAATTTATAATCAATTCTAGGACCTTTTTCTCCTAAGAATGAGAGGTGATTCTCTTCTAAAACTTTTGATGCTCTATGTAAATCACTATCTTTTGTAAGATCCAAAACTATTGCTACTATCCCCCACAACTCATATATGCTAAAGTCACTCTTTTCCCAACTTATTTTTTTTATATTTTCTATATGTTCAGGAAATTTTTTACTATAGTTATCAATCAATTTTTTAGCAGTTTCATCAGTTGATGAAATTGCATCTAAAATTTCAGATATGGAGTTATAAGAGAATTTAAAATCAAGATATTTGATAAAACCATATTTTTTACCACGAACAATTAATCTAGTTCCCCTCTCTTTACTCATATAGATATTTGCTATGTTTTCAACATCTAATTGATGTTCATTGATAATAGATAATAGAGAGCCATGAGATGGAACAGTTTTTTCTCTTAATGGTTCTTCTGGTAAAAATAGACCTTTTTCACCCTTTATGATTGCTTTATCTGTTTTACTAACGACTATCTCTATGGGTTCTAACTCAACTTTTGGATTGAGAAGATGAAAAGTATCATCAAACTCCACATCATCTTTTGTTATAAAAATAAATGGTTCATCAAGATGGCTCAACTCTCTCATTAAAAAATATAGTAAAAAGTCATCAGGTAGTTTTACTCTAAGAATATCACTCTTTATATCTTCATATTTAACTAAAAAACTCATGTTTTTCTTAAATTTAATGAATGGTTTTTCAAATGATGCAATAGCCTTTAGCTCTTCCTCGTCTGCTTCAGTATATTTTTTTACTGTAGCATAGTCATAAGCGATATAATCAGCTTTAATCTCATTACATATTGAAGTAGGTAAACCTATGTTGTAATTTCCGTAAGATGTATTTATGTTTATAATCTTTCCATCTTTAAGTCTGTTTGCAATCTCTTTAATATCATCTTCATAAGATTTGGAGAGACCCTCAATATCATATCCACAAACTTCACAAGATTTAAAGATATTGAAATAGTCAGCATGATTGCTATCTAAAACCTCTTCTGCACACTTTGGACAAAATGGCAACTCAATTTTAGTTTTTGGAATCTGATACTCTTCTTTGGTTGGAAATTCATCTACAACTTGAGCTTCTGTATTGTACAAAAAGATAGATTGTGGTAGATTTTTTGCAAAAGCTGTAGCAAATTTCTCTAACTCTTCTGTACTTTTTGCCTCGACATACAGCTCTAACAGAAAATGTTCTCTAAAGATTTTTCCAACTAAATCATGTTCTTCAATTGTTCTTAGAAATATCTTTTCATAGACTCCACTACTGAAGTCCCTTAACTCTAATTTATACTCCAGTATCATACTCTATCCCTTTAAGATAAGTATTTTGAACAACATCTTCAATATTTAACTTAAGTTTTTTAACCTTTACTTCAACTCCAAGATTTTTTATATAATCGACTATAACTCTCTCCATTGTTCTTGAAGCATCTTTAACCTCTTTTGTCATAGTAAAAGTGCTATTTTCTCCAATCACATAAGGGATAACCCCTACTATCTTAACAGGGGGTAAATCACCCATCATCTCAATCATCTGCAATGTTTGAAGCATCTCAACTTCATGAGCCGAGCCATTCCATTTTATGTATCCAGGCATATCATTAAAATTAAAGCTATAAACCTCTCCAATTTTTGCATCATCTACCTTTACACAATCAATTAACACAACCTTATCATATTCACATATAATAGGGATTAGTCTATGTGCTAAAGTCCCACCATCTACTATATCTACGACATATTCATCAGATATAAACTCATATTTCTCTTCAATCAAATTTGCTAAATGAGGTCCAATACCTTCATCTCCAAATAAAATATTACCAATTCCAATAATTAAAATTTTTATAATATGCTCCTATATAAATATCACTTAGGAGAAAGAGAAAACTCTCTTTCTCGAAACTAATATCTAGTGTTTTTTATTCCACTTCATTCCAGAGAAAATAGCATCCATAGAACCATTTTTCCCAAAGACTGCATTAAAAATAGCCATATAGATATGTACGACAATAATAATAATAAGTGTCCACATAGAGATATGATGTATCTCTCTTACATTTGCTAATCCACCCATAAGTATCTCAAACCATCTTCCCATTCCATAGAGTAGTCCACCTAAACCCTCATGATATACATGCACATGCAGTACAATTCCTGTAATAATTAAGAGGAAAAAAAGCATATACATTCCAAAGTATGCCATGAATTGTAACGGATTATAGATACCTTTCAAATGAGGATGTTTAGACAAGAACATATAATATCCTATCTGCTGAATCCAAATTTTTGGGTTTATTATATCCTTCAATGATACAACTTCTGTTCTATAGGTAGTCTCCTTCCCAAAGAGAAACAAGTAGGTTTTTATAACCACAACTGCAATCATCAAAAAACCAAATGCAAGATGTATCGCCCTTATATTTGCATACAAAAAATTTGTAGGCTCTGCATTTGAAGATGGATCAATAAATGGATAGGCGATATAAAAACCTGTGATAGTCAATATCACAATAGTTAATGCTCTCACCCAATGTTGCCATCTGTATGCAGAGGTAAACTCTTGTACCTCTACTACCTCTACCACTTCACCATGATGATGGGTGTGTTCTTTATCTTCTGTTGCCATGTCAAGCTCCTTATACGTTACACACGCCACCGTAAAGTGGGTCTACTTTATATTCACTTAGTTTGTTACCCTTGGTATCCATCACGTGTACAGCACACGCAATACAAGGGTCATAAGAGTGAATTATTCTTATAATCTCAAGAGGTTGTGTTAAATCTTCTATCTTAAGACCAACTAAATCAGCTTCATAAGGACCTTTTACACCATTTGCATCTACAGGAGAAGCATTCCAAGTTGAAGGTACTGTTGCTTGGTAATTTTCACATAATCCATTTTTAATTCTAATCCAGTGAATGAGCATACCTCTTGGAGCAAGACCTAATCCTCTACCCTTATACTCTTTATCATTATCTATTACATAAGAAGCACATGTCTCTTCATCAACTTTTGTATTTTCAACTAAAGTATAAAATGTTTTTAATCCATATTCGCCTAAAATTTTAGCTTGAATAGCACGAGCAGCCGTTCTACCAAGTGTTGTAAATAGTGCAGCTTTAGGTAATCCAGTCTCTTTTAAAAACTCATTTACAGCATCAACAACTATCTTGTTTCCACCAGCATAATTAATTAAAATATCAGCTAAAGGACCAACTTCCATAGGTTTTTCATCATATCTTGGAGATTTAATCCAACTATATTTACCTTTAGGGTCTATGTTTTTAGAGTGAACCATTTTACCCTCTGGTCCAACGCTTTTTCCATCAACAAAACCAGTATAGTTAGGAATTGTAGTTCCATCATATGGGTGCTGTGGTTCATCATCTTGATACCATGAGTGCGTAGCCTCTTCGGTAATTTTATCTTCATCTATATCAAAAACTTTTGATAAATCTCCATCTAAAATATATCCTGTTGTATTAAAAATATAGTCATCTTTTCCTCGACCATATACAAAATCTTTACTAGTCATAAAGTTTTTAACACCCATTGGTTTTGTAACTGATGGCTCATTTGCATACATCTTTGCAGCCATCTTAATATCTGCGTAGTATGCGTTATCTATAAAGTCTCTCAACTTTTTAAAATTGTCCATATATTCACTAAGTCTTGTTGGGTCTAAAATATCCATAACACAAGTAACACCACCAACAACTAAAGATTGTGGATGTGGATTTTTTCCACCAAAAATAGCCATCATTTTAGCTGCTATTCTTTGAACCTCTAAAGCTTTAAGGTAGTGAGACATAGCAATAAGGTTTTGCTCTGGAGTAAACTTATATGTTCCATGCCCCCAATATGCATTGGCAAATGGTCCAAGTCCTTGAGGATTAGAAGCAAACTTAGCTAATTTATCTTGTACCTCTCTTAAATCAGCCTCTCCAGCTGCTACTGGATATTTTGCATATTTAAATGCCTCTTTAGCTGCTAATGCAGGATCAGCTTTTAATGCACTTGTCAAATCTACCCAATCAACACCATGCAAGTGATAGAAGTGAACCACATGGTCATGAATAAATAGAACTGTATTCATTAAAGTTCTTACAAGGTCTGCATTAAATGGTATTGTAATACCCAATGCATCTTCAACTGACATAGTACTTCTGAGGTAGTGAGAGTATGTACATACTCCACAAATTCTTTGCATTAATAGAGGAACATTTCTAGGGTCTCTATCTTTTGCAATTACCTCTAATCCTCTCCATAGAGTTGAAGATACAAAAGCATCCTGTACCACACCATCATCTCCAACAACAACTTCTGCTCTTAAGTGTCCTTCAATTCTAGTAATTGGGTCAACTACTATACGTTTTGGTCCAGAAGGTAAAGAGGTAGTATTAGACTCTTTACTATGTGTCTCCTCTGGAGGAGTATTACTTTCTACTGATATATTATTTTCTACCGATGTATTATTTTCACTCATTTTTTTTACCTTTCTTACTCTTTTGGATTCTTAACAGATGCTATGGCTGCGTGTGCAGCTATTCCTACGACTGTAGCAGTAAGTAACCCAATACCTATTCTATCTGCTGTTGCATCTGCCCCTATCCCACCAAGTGTAGTATTATAAAGTCTATCTCTTAGTGGTTCATTTACTGTTCCCATTGTATCCCAAAAGTTTGGTTCACTACAACCAATACATCCAAATCCAACTTGAACTGGCCAAGATGTATCTTCGTTAAATTTATTTTTAGAACAGTTATTAAATGTGTACGGTCCTTTACAACCTACCTTATAGAGACAAAATCCATCTTTAGCTGCATCATCTCCAAACTGCTCTACAAACTCACCTGCATCAAAATGCCCTCTTCTCTCACATAAATCGTGAATTCTTAATCTATATGCCCATTTTGGTCTGTTGTAAACATCTAGTGCAGGTAGATTTCCATATAGCAAGAAGTACATCAAAGTTCCTACAATATTCTTCTCACTTGGAGGACAACCAGGAACATTAATTACTGTTTTATTTGTAACTTCACTAAGTGCTACTGCACCTGTTGGATTTGGAATAGCAGCTTGAACACCACCAAAAGCAGAACAGGTTCCAATAGCAAAAATAGCAGCTGCATTTTCACTCGCCTCTTTTGCAATATCCTTACCTTTTTTTCCATGTCCACCTATTGTAAGATATGCTCCATCAAGTCCAGTTGGAATTCCACCCTCAACCATTAGAACATATCTTCCTTTATATTTCTCCATAGCATGTTCAATATTCTCCTCTGCTTGCCAACCAGATGCAGCCATGAGCGTCTCATGATACTCTAATGAGATATGCTCAAAGATTAAACTATCTATAGTAGGGTGAGCTGAACGAAGTAATGCTTCAGAACAACCTGTACACTCTGCCATATGTAACCATATTATAGGTAATCTATCTACTACTTTCGCAGCATCTGCTATTAGAGGGGTAAAAGAGCCAGGTAATGCTAGCATCGCAGTTATAGATGCTGCCCATTTCATAAAATCTCTTCTTGTTAAACCATTCTCTTCAAAAACATTATCTAATGAGTTCTCTTTATCTATCTTAGGTAATTTTTTTAATTGCTTAATCCTTTTTTCAAAAGAGGAACACAACTCATTATAATAATTATCCCCTTTAGCATTTTTATCCGTAAAAAACTTTTTTACGGATTCTTCTTTATCTACGCTCATTACCAATTCCTTCTAATTTTTTTTGAATAACTATTCACTAATCTACATTGTAAGAAAATTAAACTTAATATAAAATAAATATTCGTTCATTATTTTAAATATAATCTCATAAATTAATTTTGTAACACTGTTCATATTACATAACTTCTAGTGAAGATAATTTCAGATTATGTAGTCATTACTCTTCTCTTCATTTGGTTAAAAGTCTCTATTTGTTAGGCTTTTATCAAAATAAACTGAATAGATATTCATTTTTATTGAAGCTTAAGCTTTATTTGTTTATATTACTGAATGGTTATTCATTTTTATACAAATGAACCCAAATAACCATACCACAGATAAATAGTTACCTTTAAAATAATTATGTAAGATAATTCGATGCAACTTGTCCTCCTTTTAAATTCAATTTGTATTATAGGAACACTTTTAAAGGTACACTATTTATCAGATAGACTATAGCTAGATGTTTGATAATCATTCCTTTTCTTGAAAAATCAGTTAGTTGTAGTCTAGCTAACCTCTACTTCGTAGTACAGACCGAACAGACATCAAAAGTACGGAAAATAAACGAAGCCTCTTCAATGGATTTTGAGCCGACCATTGCTTTAATGGCAATGCCTTTTTCTTTCTCATCTCCATGACTCAAATTCCATTGCGTAGGGACAATAATCTCATACTTCTCAATAACCCCTTTTTTAACCTTGACTTTGTGAATGAGTGAGCCACGAGCAGCTTCTACTACCCCTATTCCCTCAAACTCATCTAAGAGCAAAGAGGCATCAAGCGTACATGAGGCTTCATTGAGGTCTAAGTTTTGTAAAAGTTTTTTACTGTGTTCTAAAAGAAGTGCTATCTCATGAACCCTTGCAAAAACACGTGTGAGGAGTGAATCTTTGTAACGTTTATGCAAATTTTTCACAATGGGTTCTCTGTTTACCATGCCACGAGAGAGAGAACCCACCTCATAGAGTCTCTTTTTGTAGGCAACGGCTTTAACTTTTGTGCCTACTTGTGAAGTTTCAGTTACAAATTTAGGATTAACTGTCGAGATTTGGGTCGGCAATGCCTTACCTGTTTTCCAAAAGAGAGACTCCCCAAAAACAATAAAACGGTCATGGCTCTGCCCTTGTTCAGCCATGCCATTTTTACCCATGAGTTGTAAGGCTTTTCCAAAGTCTCCTTTGACCTTTCTAAGTGATGAACAACTCTCTAACGTAAAGTACTCTTCAAGTTTTAAACCTGTCATTATCTTCTCAAAAAACAGAATATTTTCATCTACAAGCGTTTGAGCTTGAAGCACATCCACATAGGTAGGGTCACACGTTACCCCACCAGGTACGGCGTAGGAGGAGTGAGGCCATTGACCTGCAAAAATGGCTAAGGCTTTGGTAATGGTGTTAGAGAGATAGGAGGCTTTAAGGGCATAGTTCTCTTCACTTGGAGCATCTACCAACTTCTCTAAAGTAGGTAGAATATTTAAATAAAACCATTTCACATGGTTCTGAATTAGCTCACACGCCAAAGTAAACTCACGAATATCATTTGCCTTTTTAGTCACATTTACCTCAACCCCTGCACTTCTGTACCCATCTTCAATGGCACGAACAGCCGTAATGAGATGAGCATGGTTACAGATGCCACAAACACGAGAGGTAATAACCAAAGCATCACGTGGGGCTTTACCTACTAAAATATCTTCAATCCCTCTGTAAAATCCAAAGTTTATCTTGACATCGTCTATGCGACCATTCTCAAAAGAGAAGTCTAGTTCAGCTTCACCCTCTATCTTTTCTATTAGTTTTTTAATTATCATACTAAAGATTCAATCTTTTTTATCCACTTAGAAAATCGGGGAGATTGTTCTATGACTTTTTGAAGTCCTATCTCTTCAATAATACTATATCCATGAAAAACCTTATCAAAAGCTTCATCGTAATCATCAAAAAATTTCATTATTCTCTTTGATGGTGCGGTCTCTTTAGAGTTGTTTATATCTTCAATATTTCCACCACATGAACTAATAATTTTTTCAATATCCTCTGTTGCTTTAGGATTATCAAAGTAATCTCCATAATACAAAGGTTCGCTAAAAAGCAGTGTTTCAAATTCATATTTTTGGATATAAGGAATAAATTTTTGATTGTTAAAAAGTTCAGCCATTTTATCTTCTAACTCATCAGCACTTATATTATCTACTTTTCCAAATCCATATAAATCATAAAAAGTTGTGACATAATCAAAACTAGATAAGAGTTTAGAGACTTCACTTTTAACTCTGTCTAAATTGATACAGCCACCTTTATGTTTTACACCACATTTTTCTCTTTTGGTTGTTACAATAATAGGAATAAGTTGAATCCCTCTCTCTTGAAAATAGGGAGCTAAAATCTTTTTAGAAAATTCATCTTCAGTTTGTCCCTCTACTGAAATGGCTACTCTAATCATGACTTGGGACTCCACCAATGAGATTTTTTTGCCAAATATCTCCAAGGCTATACTCTTCAAGCCATTCTTTATAATCTTTTGCATCTAAACGCTTAAATTCTGAATGATTATTGACTCTATCGACCACAATTAAATCTTCAATATCAAACTCATCAGCTAAGGTAACCGATTGGGTAGAGGCTATGATTTGAGTTTTACGTGATACTTTTCTAAACATAGAAGCTAAAAGTTTTAGAGCAAAAGGGTGAAGTCCAAGTTCAGGTTCATCTAAAAGGATAATGGTTGGGAGATTGGGTTGTAG
>CAMZNQ010000346.1 GCA_947313765.1 uncultured Sulfurovum sp. | reverse complement strand
CAATCGGTAAAGCAGGAGCTGTAAATTCAGCCTACTTAGCCATTCAGATTATGGCTCTACAAGATGATGAGTTAAAAGTAAAACTTCAAGAAGATAGAATTAGCAAAGCAAAAAAGGTCGAGTTAGATTCTAGTACTGTTGAAGTGCTTCTGTAGGTGTGACCATGTCACACGTCAAATAAAATTTGGTACAATAGAAAAAAGGCATAACATGGCTGAATTGGCACATTTTAAAAACTTTGCAAAGTTAAAAGATACTTCGGTTGAATTTAATGATATTACTGTTTTAGCTGGAAAGCCTGGAACGGGTAAAAGTTATGTTATGAAGTTTATGTATGCCGTAGATAAGTCTATAGACTTATCTTCAATAGAGGTTTTTACCTCTATTAAAGTAGCAAATGACCATCTTTTAAAATATATTGAAATTGTTAAAGAGTTCGAAGAAGCTGAAAAAGATTCTGATATTGAAAAAGTTCATAAGGTTAAGATTGAACTTGAAATATTGAAAAATGAAACTACTAAGTCATTTGATATGGTGAAAGATGGTAAATTTGAAGAAAAGATAAATGGTTGGATTCAAGGATATTTAAAAAATTTAATAGATTCAATATTTCAAAATATTGAACAAATATCTTCGAATTTTGATATAAAATCAGATAGTTATACTATTGTATGTCGAGATTCAAAAATAGAAAAATTTCTTTTCTCTTTTAATAATAAAAAAGTTGAAACTCCTACTATTTATGCTGACTTCTCTAACTATACCAATCAGTTCCAACAAGAACCAGTTTTTGTAGAAACTCCATTAATTTTAGAATTTAAAGCTTTTATGAAAAGAGAAAAAGGGAAAACTCCTTATCATATAGAATCACTTTTAAATATTCTTGACACAGATTACTCATTTACAGATGAAGAACAAGATAAGTTGATTAAAAGTTTTAGAGAGAAATCACAAGCTATTATTGGTGGAGATATTGAAAGTAGTGGAGACTCTTTTATTTTTAATAGAAAAGATGATAAAAACTATGATATTCTCAACGCTTCATCTGGAATTAAAAGCATAGGACTACTACAATATTTAGTCACAAATAAAGCTCTAAAAAAAGGTTCTATTCTTTTTTGGGAAGAGCCAGAGGTACATCTACATCCACAATGGCAACTAAAAATGGTTGACTTGTTTGTTGAACTTATGAATGCAGGAGTAAAGATAGTATTTTCTACTCATAGCCCTTATATGGCTGATTATCTGAATGCCATATCTAAAAAAGGAAATTATAGAGATAGAGTCTCTTTTAATGTCTTAGATGAAAAAGATGGTATTGTTACTAATCATATTTTAGATGATGATAATTGGGATATTTTACAAAAAGAGCTAATGGATACCTTTGAGGATATTTTGTGGCAATACCTATAAAAAGTATCAAAGAGAAGTGTTGTGATTCTGCTTTAAGTTCTTTCTCTATTATTGAGATGGATAAATTAGATAAAGTTGGTTCGACTTGTGATAAAGTGATTGAGTGTAAAGATAGATATTATTTAGTGGAAGAGAAGAGCATAACACTCTCTTTTCTTCATAACTGTTGTAAAGAGATAGATAAAAATTTTGATTTTTATAAATATGAAGATAATAATATAGTTTATCTTAAAATAGATGAAATTATAGCATTAATACAACCAATGAATATTGAAGTTAAACGACGAATCTTATCTGATACAATTGTAAACTTAACAAATACATCAGCTAAAAAAGCAAGTAATACAACGGATATTTTAAATAAACGGTTTGATAGTCAAAAAACAGCTAATATGCCAATGTTTTATCTATATTGTAATAGTGGAACACCTATTGATATGATTATCAATAGACTTTTAGCAAAGTATAAAAATACAACTTTTTTAGAGTGTAATAAGTTAAAAGAAAAATTAGAACAGGAGTGTCTATGAACAAAAACGCATTAACCTTTAGTGAAATACTACTAAAACTACAACAATACTGGGCAGAACAAGGATGTAATATTGTACAACCTTACGACATACCAGCAGGTGCAGGGACTTTTCATCCTGCTACACTACTTAGAAGCTTAGACTCTAAACCTTGGGCTACAGCCTATGTTGCTCCAAGTAGAAGACCTACCGATGGACGTTATGGAGAGAATCCAAACCGATTAGGAGCTTACTATCAGTTTCAAGCACTCATTAAACCGAGTCCTGACAATATTCAAGAGCTTTATTTGAAGTCATTGGAGTATTTAGGGTTAAATCTTCAAGAGCATGACATTCGTTTTGTAGAAGACAACTGGGAGTCTCCAACGCTTGGTGCTTGGGGTCTTGGTTGGGAAGTTTGGCTAGACGGCATGGAGGTAACTCAATTTACCTACTTTCAACAAGTAGGGGGGATTGCTTGTGACCCTGTGGCTGTTGAGATTACTTACGGAACAGAGAGATTGGCGATGTATCTTCAAGGGGTTGAATCTGTATTTGACATTGTTTGGAACAGACAAGGCGATGAGGTTACAACCTATGCAGATGTTCACAAAGAGAGTGAGTATGAGTTTAGTAAATACCACTTTGAAGTAGCAAATGTAGAGAAGCTATTAAAAGATTTTGATGATGCTTCTGCTGAGTGTAAATTGTGTTTAGATGCAGGATTACCTCTTCCTGCCTATGACCAATGTATGGTAGCAAGTCACGCTTTTAATGTTTTAGATGCTAGAAAAGCCATCTCACAAGCTCAAAGACAAAATTACATCTTAAAGGTGCGTGAACTCTCCATTGGTTGTGCTAAACTCTATAAAGAGCAGGAAGGTGAACGTAATGAGCGTGTGAATGGGTAGAGGGGTAGATACCCAATACCAATGACATAAGCTTAAAAGCCACCACTAAAACCAAAATCCATAGTTTGAAAATTTGGGTCACTATATCCAAATTGTGTTGATGTTCCACGAAGCATTGTAATATCCATCTTAGGGTCAATGCCTTGTGGACATACCTCTGTACAGTTTCCACATAGAGTACAATCCCAAATACCATTAGTCTGAATATTATCAACGATGGATTGAATATCTCCCTCTCTTGGGTCTGATGTGTAGCGATATGCTCTTGTTAAAGCAAAAGGTCCAATGAAGTTTGGATTTATCTCAAGAACAGGGCAAGAGGAGTAGCATGAATCACACAATATGCAATCGGTCTGTTTTTCGGTTAGAGATACTTGTTCTTGGGTAATCTCTGCTTTTTTACTCTTCTGTAACCATGTAGTTGAACTCTTTAGAGTCTCTACAACCCTTTTCTTGTTAACTTTTAAATCACGTAAAACTTCATGATATGCTAATGGTTCTACCAAATCATCATCTTTGAAATTGTAAGAGCAAGATAGAACCTCTTTTCCATTTACACGAACAGCACAAGCTCCACATACGCCAGAGCGACAATTTGAGCTAAAGGTTAAACTATTATCTATCTTATGTTTAATGTGAAATAGAGCTTTTAGAAGAGTTGTACTCTCAAATGGAATCTCAAAACTCTCTACTCCCTCTTTTCGATATATTTTAATATTCATCTACTCTACCACCTTTACTAACCTATTTTGTAAAACCTCATCTTCTATCCAATAGAGTGAATTTACTCTATATAGTTTATCATCTTCCTTAGGAAACTCTCTCTTATAGTGAGCTCCTCTACTCTCATCTCGTACTAAACTAGCATCTAAGATAATCTCTCCTACCTCTAAGATATTTTTAAATTGTAAAAACTCCACTAGATTGGTGTTATTTTCTCTGTTTTTATCTCCTATTCCCATATTATCAATATCTGCCTTAATAACTCTTAGCTCATTCAATAGATTATTTAACTCTCTGTTATCTTTGACAATCCCTGCATATCTATAGAACTTATCTCCTAGCTCATCTTGAATCTCATAAAACTCTCTATCCCATGGGTACTCCTCAAAAAGAGACTCTATATACTCCATATCTCTCTTTAACTGTCTATTGTCACTGTTCAGAGCTGTAAACTCTGCTTTAGAGGCATTTCTTCCTGCCAATCTACCTAAAGAGATAATCTCTAAGAGTGAATTCCCTCCCAATCTATTTGCTCCATGAACTTTTGCATTGCTACACTCTCCTACGGCATAACAGTTTTTCAATCCATTAACTTCTAAATTTTGGTTTACATCAATTCCACCCATGGAGTAGTGAGCTACTGGTTTTATGGGGATAAGCTCTTTTACAGGGTCTATATCTTCATATAGTTTACAGAGATGAACCTCTTGTGGCATAAGATGAAGAATCTTCTCTTCTCCTAAATGTCTTATGTCTAAAAATACATCTTCTCCATGAGATATTTTAGAGGCAATGGCACGAGCAACTACATCACGAGGAAGTAACTCATCTACAAAACGTTCACCTTTTGAGTCAACTAGATATCCACCTTCTCCTCTAGCACTCTCACTAATAAGTGTAGCCGAACTCTTTAGTGCTGTTGGATGAAACTGAACAAACTCCATGTCGCTTACAACTCCACCTGCACGAAGTACAGAGGCTATCCCATCTCCTGTTGCACCTTCTGAATTTGTTGTATAACCTCTATATACTCCACCATATCCACCTGTTGCGATGATTGTTGATTTTGCCAATATCTCTTTGACCTCTCCCTTTATAATATCTAAAAATGTTGCACCCAAAACAACACCATCTTTAGTAATTAAATTAAGAAGAAAAAGCTCCTCTACTATCTCTATCTCCTCTTTTAAAATATTATCGTAGAGTGTATGTAGAATTTTAAGACCTGTATAGTCTTGTGCATAACATGCTCGTTTACTTGAAGCACCACCAAGCTGTCTTTGTGCTACTCTATTGTCATCTGTTCTATCAAAAGGAACACCTAACCCATCTAACCACTCTATGCTATTTTGTGCATCTTCACACATATATCTAACCATATCATTATCACAAATTTTATGTGCAGATTTTATGGTATCATCAATATGAGATTCAATAGAATCTGGAGTAACATTACCCAAAGATGCGTTCATGCCACCTTGTGCCATGGAGGTTTGCGAGGTTGTTGAGTAGTTTTTTCCTACTACTAAAACAGTTTTTCCTAACTCTTTTGCAGTAAGTGCAGATGCCAATCCTGCTCCACCTGAACCAATAATTAAAATATCTATCATATCTTCTCCATTGAGATTTAATGATTTAAAATATCTACTGAATGCTTTGATTTTGGTTATTTAGAGAGATGTTTTACTCTTTTATTAAAAAAAGGAGGAGTTGATTAGATATGATTATAAGGAAATAAAAATTATTAAATTCTATAGAGTAAAACATCTCAACAGGAGTATAAATATTCAATTTATTTTCTAGTAGGTGTTCTTTTAAAGATATACCCTGTTAAGAAAATTATAACACATAAATTTTAAATTAATAGTTATATTATCTAATATTTTTAAGTTTATTTTAAATTTAAAGCATCCTTGATTATAAATTGTTCTATTTAAGATATCGTAAATTATTTTATATTAAATTAAATTCTTTTTTAAATCAAAAGAGAATTTTACCTCTAATATTTGATATACTATTGCCATGAAAACTTTAAAAATCTATCCAACTTCAAGAGCCATTAGAGCAAAAAATCTACTACAAAAAGATGATAATACCCTTTTACCATCACTTATGCGTATTGATGATTTTGAAAAACGAGCTATATTACTACCTCAACTATCTATGGTTGACTCTCTACATAGAATGTTAATACTTAAAGAGGCATCTGAGTTTGAATCTTTTCAAGCTTTAAAGATTAATCGTGATTTAGTTAAATTTTTTACTAAAAGCGATGCAATTTTTAAATTTTTTGAGGAGTTAAGCCATGAACATGTAACCTTTGACGCATTAGTTCAAGGAGATGCCTATGTGGAGTTTGCAGAACATATTGAGATTTTAGAAGAGTTACTAGAGAACTATCGAACTCTTTTAGAGTCTAAAGGTTTGATTGATAGAGTATTTATCCCCTCTACCTATCGCATAAATCAAGGGTTTATAGATAATTATGATGTTTTTGAACTCTACCTAGAGGGGTATATGAGCTATTTTGAGTTAGAGATTATTGCAAAGATAGCTAAAGAGAAACCATTTATCATCCACATGGAGACATCTAAGTTTAACATAAAAGTTCAAGAGAGATTTTTAGAGATGGGTGTAGAGATTCCAAACAATAGTGAGGTATCTTTTGATTTACACACTAAAACGGTTATCTCCTCAAAGCAAAATAGAAGAGTTATAAATGCAAAAGTCTTCTCTGTAGAGGAGCGTTTAGCTCAAATACCTATCATTTTAGAGTCTATCCAAAAGATGGTAGATGGTGGAATCTCTCCAGATGATATAGTTCTAATACTACCTGATGAGTCCATTAAAGACTCTATGATGTTATATGATAAACTCAATAACTTTAACTTTGCTATGGGGTTTGATTATACTAAAACAAAAGCATATAAAGAGTTAGAGGCAATATATAACCATCTAAAAAGCTTTTCAGATGATACTCTTCTTCTACTAAAGAGATATAACATACCACCTGAAGAGGTTAATAAGATAAATCCAAAATTGGAGATGGGTGTAGAGATTTTTTTTACAATCATAGAGCCTTTTACCTTAGATGAAAAACGTTCTATTGTTAAAGAGGCTCGTCTTCATTTTAAAAATGTTTTTAAAAAAGAGAAAATGACTCTAAACTCATGGCTATTTTTGTGGCTTAAACAGCTATCTAAACTAACAGTTGATGATGTTAGAGGAGGAAGAGTAACAGTAATGGGTGCATTAGAGACGAGAGGAGTCTCTTTTAAAGGTGTGGTAGTAGTTGACTTTAATGATGGTGTTGTTCCCAATATCCCTCCTAAAGATGCTTTTTTAAACTCCTCACTACGAAAATTTGCCAATTTACCAACAAAAAATGACCGTGAATCTATGCAAAAACAGCTATATAAACGTATTTTAGAACAGGCTAAAGAGTCTGTTGTCATATACTCAACATCCAATAATAAAACACCTGCCTCATACCTTTATGAACTTGGTCTTGGATTAGGAGAGGTGGCTAACTCAAATTTAAAGCTACTATACAACGAACCAAATCAAGTAGTAGAGCCAAAAGACCCCATTATTGAAGATTTTAATGCAAATAGCATTACATGGTCATCAACTAGATTAAAAATATTTCTAAGTTGCAAGAGAAAGTATTACTACACTTACCATGAAAAGTTAAAAGCTAAAGAGGATGATGAGATTAATGAGGGGCGTTTTTTACATAAAGTGTTAGAGCATCTCTTTAAAGATAGAGACTCTTATGATAGCTTTGAGGAGATAAAATCAAATTTCAATAGAGTTTTAGATGAACTATTAGAGAGCAATAGCCCTAAAATATCCTATTCAAAGCTACTTTGGAAAGCAAAAATGGAGAAGTTTTTAAACTCTCAAATTTACCATTTTAAATCAGGATGGAGAGTAGTTGAGTGTGAGAATCATATTGTAGGAGATATTGGAGGGGTTAAATTTAAAGGGATAGTTGACAGAATAGACCAAAACGGAACTAACACAGCTATTGTAGATTATAAGAGTGGCTCAATTGTAGATGCAAATCGTCTTAAAAATTTGGAGAAACTAACTGATTTTCAGATGAGTATATATAGTGAGATTTTAAAAGAGAAATATGAAAATATAAACCTATTTTTTGTAGAGATTTTTAACGGTAAAACGACTGAAATTACTGAACTAGAAGAGAAAACCAAAATACTTTATGAGATAGTAGGAGAGTTAAAAGAGATGAAAAGTTTAGTAGCTGAAAAATGTGATAATCTAAACTCATGTCTCTATTGTGACTATACTCTGCTTTGTGAAAGAGGAGAATATCTTTAGTTATTTTTTCTTTTTTATAAATAAATAGTTATAATCAAAGATGAAAAAAATTTTACTATTAATCCCAATTATGTTTCTACCAATAGGTTGTACACTTAAAAGTTCAACTATCTCTAACGATGGAATCGTTGACAAACCAAAGATTACAATCCTAGAGGAGAGAAGTTTAATCTATCCTTCTAAAAATGGTATATCGTTTTCTGAAATTTCAGACTTAAGCTATGATGAAAAAAATCACAAGCTCTATATGGTTGGAGATAAGGGTAATTTCTATACCTTTTCTGCCGATTTCAAAGATAAGATAACCAAATTGGACTACCTCTCTGCCCATAAAATATATGAAAAAAAGAGAGCTTCTAAACGATATGATGTAGAGGGGTTAACCCATGATGATAGAGGAAAACTCTACATATCTTTTGAGCGTCAAGCAAGAGTTTCATCAATATCTAAAAAAGGTTATATTCAAAAAGATAAAAAGTTACCAAAAGAGCTTAGAAAGAGAAAAAATTACAGAAGTAAGAACAAGATGTTAGAGGCATTGGCTTGGCATAAAAAGTATGGGTTATTGACTGTTGCTGAATATCCGTTACATAGAAAAAAGAGAAGAAATCAGACTCTATACTCCCTTAAAGGCAAAAAGTGGCACTTTAAAGCAGAGAAGCATAAACACTCTGCCGTAACAGCCATAGAGGTAATGGATGATAACCATGTTCTCATACTAGAACGAGCATTTACAGATGTCTTTGAACCTCTCTTTATCACTTTAAAAAAACTATATTTAAATGAGTGTAATAGTAAAAACCTCTGTAAGACAGAAGTTTTAGCAAGATATGTGGGTCAAGTTGCTCTAAATATTGATAACTATGAGGGTCTTGCAAAAGTTGGGAAAAACAGATATATTATGGTTTCAGACAACAATAACAAGTCTATTTTGAGTACAAAATTTATCTATTTTAAGGTTAATCAATGATAAAAGCTTTACGGATTCTAATCTCACTAATACTACTCTCTACATTGGTCTATTTTGGATTTATAACTTATGAGTATTCAAAAAAGTATGAGATGAATACTCCTCAAATTGCTAAAGCATCAGATGCCAATGGTTTAGCATCTGAACGCATAGATGAGTTAACCTCTATTATCTCTTTAGGATTGGTTAAGAATGAGAGTAAGATTAAGTTGGATGGATTAAAAAAAGAGCAACAAAAATCAAAAAAGATGGCAGAGTTAAATCTATCTTATTTTATGGGAATACTCTTCTTTACTCTTATCTTCTCATTTTTTTGTACTCTTAGAGGTGGGGCAATGTTATTAAGTTTAGCTACCTTTATCTCTTTGGTTTATGGTCTTCTAAATCCAATACTTATGGTAACTATTCATAAAAAGGTAGACTATTTAGGAGATGTTATCTTATCTTTTGAATCAAAAGGAATTATTGGCTCAATTGTAAAACTTTTTGATAGTGGCGAGATTGCTGTATCTTTTACTATTTTACTCTTCTCCATTCTTCTACCTTCTCTTAAGAGTTTAACATTAACTTTTATGTTGATTTTCTATCAACACCCTTGGAATCAAAAGATGGTAAGATTTTTTAAACAGATAGGAAAATGGTCAATGATAGATGTTTTTGTAGTTGCAACTTTTTTGGTATATTTTACAAGCAACACAGGGGGCGTTAGTGAAGCAGAGATAGAGGTTGGACTCTACTTCTTTTTAGCCTATGTCATCTTATCTATGATAACAGCCATACAGACTCATAAGGTTATCCACACTGTAAAAAAGGTGGACTCTTCACTGACTATACCAAATAAAACTTAACTCAATCACAATCTTTTTTTTGAAAAAATAAAAAGGTGTAGGTCGGGGTATCCTCACCCCGACAATGTTTCTAAAGAGTTTCTAAAATATTTTCAATATCCAAATCAGACTTCCCCATTCCCTCTGAAAATCGTCCAAAATCATCACATTCACGCAAGGCAATATCTTAGGATACAAAGAGTTTGTGTAAATCTACGTAGGTGTGACCATGTCACACACTAAATTTAAATAGAAATCTAAAAGAGTAATGTGTGACATGGTCACACCTACAGGAATAAAACCAAT
>CAMZNQ010000345.1 GCA_947313765.1 uncultured Sulfurovum sp. | reverse complement strand
AATACACTACTTCTATTGATTTTAATTTTAGTATAATGCCACCATTAATTTAATGGAGCAAAAATGTCATTTTTTTCTTACCAAACAGCTAAAAAAGTTTTATTTCAGTTTAACCCAGAGACTGCTCACTATATAGGGGGTATGGCTCTAAAAGCACTACCATATACACCCATTGTTTTAAAAGCTCTAAAAAACCACTATTTCATAAAAGAGCCATCACTAAAACAGGAACTTTTTGGAAGAACATTTCAAAATCCAGTCGGTTTAGCAGCTGGATTTGACAAGAATGGAGAGTATATTACAGCCATGCCAACTCTTGGTTTTGGATATACGGAAATAGGAACAATTACTCCAAAACCACAGATTGGAAATCCAAAACCTCGTCTATTTAGACTAAAAGAGGAGCGTTCAATTCAAAATGCTATGGGATTTAACAATCGTGGTGCAGACTTTATGGTTAAAAGATTAGATAAACTCTATTTTTTTGACTATCCTATTGGAATAAACATAGGAAAAAATAAGCTAACATCAGAAGATGATGCACTAAAAGATTATGAGATACTACTTCATAAATTTAAAACGTATGGAGACTACATTGTCATTAACATATCCTCACCAAATACCCCAGGACTTAGAGACCTTCAAAATGAGAAGTTTATTAAAGAGCTATTTGGTATGGCAAAAGAGATAACAACTCAACCTATTTTCCTAAAAATAGCTCCAGATATGAGTAAAGAAGATGCTATTAATTTATGTAAAACAGCTGTTGAGGCAGGAGCTAGTGGGATTATTGCAACAAATACTACAATAGACTACTCCATAACTCCAAATGCAAAAGATTTTGGTGGAATTTCAGGAGCTTTAGTTCGTGAGAAATCATTTAAACTATTTCAAGCTATTGGAAAAGAGCTATATGGTAAAACTACTCTTATCTCTGTAGGGGGAATAGAGACAGCTGAAGATGCTTATCGAAGAATCAAAGCAGGTGCTACACTTATTCAAATCTACTCTATGCTTATATATAATGGTCCAAAGATGATAAAAGAGATAAATGAAGGTTTAATAGAGCTTTTAAAAGAAGATGGATATGAGAATATATCCCAAGCCATTGGAGCATATTATAGATAAAACCATAACCTATAAATAGTTGAAATTTTAAGTAGAACTAATATTTAATATTTTTAAGATAAAATAGCACCTTTAAAACTGCAGAGGATTACCAATTTGATGATAATAAAGAGAGTTATATTAACTATATTAAGTACAATAGGACTATTAATGGCAAATTCATTACCAAAACACTATACAAAAACGCTTGATAACAACTTAGAGATTGTTGTTATACCAATGAAAAATGGTTCAGATGTTATTACAACTGATATATTTTATAAAGTAGGCTCTCGTAATGAAGTTATGGGAAAGAGTGGAATAGCTCACATGCTTGAGCATTTAAACTTTAAATCTACAAAAAATCTTAAAGCTGGAGAGTTTGATGAGATTGTAAAATCAAAAGGTGGCATAAATAATGCCTCAACCTCTTTTGACTATACACACTATTTCATTAAATCATCTTCTAAAAACTTAGAGACTTCAGTTGGTCTATTTGCAGAGCTTATGGAGAACTTAAACTTAAAAGATGAGGAGTTTCAAGTAGAGCGTAATGTAGTAGCAGAAGAGAGAAGGGTTCGCACAGACAATCCTCCAATTGGATACCTATACTTTAGACTATTTAACACCCACTATGTATCTCACCCCTACCACTGGACTCCAATTGGATTTATGAATGATATTCAAACATGGACAATTGATGATATTAAGGAGTTTCACTCAAAATACTATCAACCAAATAATGCTATATTGATTGTAACAGGAGATATTGATGAAAAAGAGGTTTTTAAAATTGCCCAAGAGAAGTTTGGAAAGATAAAAAATAGACACAAAGTTCCTACAATAAATCCTGTTGAACCAAAACGTGATGGTTCAATAAGACAGATTTTACATAAAGATAACAATAGTGTAGATACCATAGCTATTGCATATCCTATTCCAAACTATGAACATGAAGACCAAGTAGTTCTATCTGCAATTTCAGAGATTTTATCATCTGGAAGAAGTAGCCGTCTTCATAAAGAGATTGTAGATAAAAAACAGATGGCAAATAGTATATATGCTTATAACATGGAGCTTACAGATGATGGAGTATTTCTATTTATGGGTATAGCTAACCCTAATGTAAAAATAGAAGATTTAGAAAAAGATATTCATATAGAGATAGATAGATTAAAATCAGGAGATGTAACAAAAGAGGAGATTGATAAAGTTATTATTAATGCAAAATCTGATTTTATATACTCAATAGAAGATTCTGCAAATCTTAGCTCTCTTTTTGGAAGTTACATAGTGCGTGGAAATTTAGAACCTTTACTTAAATATGAAGAGAATTTAGCTAAAATTACACCTAAATTAGTTACTAAAATAGCAAATAAATATTTTAATGATGAATTATCAACAACCTTGATATTAAGAAAATCAGATAAACAGGAAAAAAGAGATGAGTAATTTAATTTCAGGAGCAACAACAGCACTGATTACCCCATTTAAAGATGGAAAACTAGATGAAGCAACTTTTGCAAAATTAATTGAACGACAAATTAGACATGGGATTGATGCCATCTGCCCTGTGGGAACAACAGGGGAGAGTGCTACACTAACTCATGATGAACATAAACGTTGCATTGAGATAGCTGTTGAAGTTTGTAAAGGTACAGAGACAAAAGTTCTTGCAGGTGCAGGAAGTAATGCCACTCATGAGGCGATAGAGATTGCAAAACATGCCCAAAATTGTGGTGTAGATGCCATATTTTCAGTAAGTCCATACTATAACAAACCAAGCCAAGAGGGTCTCTATCAACACTATAAAGCTATTGCAACTGCTGTTGAACTTCCGTTTATGCTATATAATGTTCCAGGAAGAACAGGTGTTGACATCTTAGCAGATACTGTATGTAGACTATTTGATGATGTTCCTAATATTTATGGGATTAAAGAGGCAACAGGCTCAATTGAGAGAAGTGTTGAGCTACTCTCAAAACGTCCTGACCTATATCTATTCTCTGGAGATGATGCCATAGACTACCCAATCTTAGCAAATGGAGGAAAAGGAATTACCTCTGTAACATCAAACCTATTGCCCGATATGAAATCTAAACTTGTACATCTAGCATTGAGTGGTAAATTTAAAGAATCAAAAGAGATTAATGATAAACTATATAATATCAATAAGGTAATGTTCTGTGAAAGTAATCCTATTCCAATTAAAGCTGCAATGTATATTGCAGGATTGATTGATAGATTAGAGTATAGATTACCTCTTGTTCCTCCATCTCTTGAGAATATGAAGAAGATAGAAGATGTTATGAAAAATTACAATATAGTAGGAGCTTAAATGTCTAGTAATAAAGGTAAAACAGTAGTTATTACAGGTGCAACTAAAGGAATTGGTAAAGCAGTAGCTGAAAAATTTGCAAGTGAGGGGGTAAATGTTGCCTTTACCTATAACTCAAACAGAGATATTGCAAATGAGATTGCCTCTGATTTAGAATCTAAATATGGAATTAAAGCTCGTGCCTATCCTCTAAATATTTTAGAACTTGATGAATTTAAACCACTATTCTTAGAGATAGATAAAGATTTTGACAGAGTTGACTTCTTTGTCTCTAATGCCATGATTTATGGTCGTCCTGTTGTTGGTGGATATGGTAAATTTATGCGTTTACGCCCTAAAAAAGGGTTAACAAATATCTACACAGCAACTGTTGGAGCATTTGTAAGTGGTTCACAAGAGTCTGCAAAGCGTATGGAGAAAGTTGGTGGAGGAGCTATTGTTACACTTAGTTCAACTGGAAACCTCATCTATATTGATAACTATGCAGGTCATGGAACAAATAAAGCAGCTGTTGAGGCTATGAGCCGTTATGCTGCTGTTGAACTAGGAGAGATGGGAATTAGAGTAAATGCTGTTTCAGGTGGGCCTATTGATACAGATGCACTAAAAGCATTTACAAACTATGAAGAGGTAAAAGCAGAGACCATTAAACGTTCTGCTGTCAATAGAATGGGAAATCCTGAAGATTTGGCAGGTGCTGTCTACTTTTTGTGTACAGATGAAGCATCTTGGATTACAGGTCAAACACTTGTAGTTGACGGTGGAACAACTTTCCGTTAAACCGTAGGTCGGGGTATCCTTACCCCGATAATATATCTCCATTCCAAATATTTTAAGGAATAATTTCAATGCAAAACAACAAAATCGTAAATATACCAAATATCCTAGCCTTTATCCGTCTTCTTCTCGCACCTGTTATGTTTTTACTTTTAGTAAATCAAGACTCATACATATTTGAAGGAATCCACAAATCATGGCTAAACTATTTTGCTGGATTTATCTTTGTTCTAGCAAGTGCAACAGACTTTTTTGATGGGTACATAGCTCGTACTTTTAATCAAATTACACTAATGGGTTCAATCCTTGACCCTTTAGCAGACAAGATGTTAACATTAGCAGGTTTTTTAGGATTAATGATGCAAGGTAGTGCCTCTCCTTGGGCTATATTTTTAATTATTACAAGAGAGCTATTTATTACAGGACTTCGTGTTTCAGCTGTTGCAGAGGGAATTGATATATCAGCCTCATGGATGGGTAAGGTCAAAACTGTAGCTCAAATGGTTGCCATAGGTTTTCTACTAATGGGGTGGTATGGTGGAGATGCTCTTCTCTGGATTGCTGTTGCTCTTACACTCTACTCAGGCTATGAATATGTAAGAGAGTTTTTTAAAAATGTTAAAATGTAAACTATAAAGATACCCTGCTATAATTCTTTAAAAAAACTTAGGATATTTAGTGGGTATTTTCACAGCATTATTAATATTATCATTTCTCATATTTTTTCATGAATTAGGACACTTTACTGCAGCACGTTTTTTTGGCGTTCAAGTAGATGTTTTTAGTATTGGATTTGGAAAGAGACTATTTACAAAAAAGATAGGAAAAACAGAGTGGAGTATATCTATGATTCCTCTTGGTGGATATGTAAAGATGAAGGGTCAAGATGACTCAAACCCAAATTTTGTATCGTATGATGAGGACTCATATAATATAAAAAAACCTTGGCAGAGGATTATAATCCTTTTAGCAGGTCCATTTGCAAACTTTCTATTAGCATTTTTAATATATCTATCTATCTCCTTTATAGGCGTTCCAAAACTATTAGCTGTAGTAGGAGATGTAAACAGCACACAACCAGCCTACACAGCAGGAGTTCATATAGGAGATAGAATTGTCCAAGTCAATGGAGATAATATTAAATATTGGGAAGAGATAGGAGACGAGATTCAAAAAAGCTCTACAAATCTCCAACTAACAATTCTTAGAGAGAATAGTTATATAGATTTAACAGTTACTCCAAAAGTAGAGAGAGTTAAAAATAGATTTGATGAGACTATTGAGAGAAAAATCATTGGAATCACACCAGATTTAAACAGTACCGCAACAGTTCACTATGGATTGAATGATGGGTTGGATTATGCCTATAATCAAACAAAAAATGCTTCAATGTTGATTGTTAAAGGTCTTCAAAAACTCATATCAGGTCTAGTTCCTATGGAACAACTTGGTGGTGTTGTCTCCATTGTAGATGTGACAGCAAAAGCATCTAGTGTTGGTTTTGTTGCTCTTCTATTTTTTACAGCACTTATCTCTGTAAACTTAGGAGTTTTAAATCTTCTCCCTATTCCTGCACTAGATGGTGGACATATTGTATTTAACCTATATGAGATGGTTACAAAAAGAAAACCTAACCAAGAGATTATGTACAGACTAACAGTTATTGGATGGGCTATTTTGCTTTCTATGATGTTATTGGGACTATATAATGATATAAATAGATTATTTGAATAGAAAGGTAGAAAATGTCAAAAGAAGAGTTAAGAAAAAATTTAGATGAAGTAATTTGGAATATGGAAGAGGCAAGAGTATCTCTAAATGAACACCATATTGTCAAATTGGTAGCTGTAGGTAAATATTCCGAGGAAGAGAAGATAGAGATGCTTTACCATTTAGGTCAAAGAGCCTTTGGGGAGAATCAAGTTCAACAACTAGATAGTCGTATGAAGAGTTTAGAAGAGTTACCACTAGAGTGGCACATGATTGGCAACCTACAGAGTAATAAGATAAATAGACTTATTGAGTTACGCCCTGTACTATTTCAATCACTAGACTCTCTAAAATTAGCCCAAGCACTCAATCAACGTCTTGAGAATAAAAATCAAAAGATGAGTTGTCTACTTCAGATAAATTCAGCTAAAGAGGAGAGTAAATCTGGTGTTTCATCTGATGAAGCATTTGATATATATCAAGAGATTAAAGAGTCTTGCCCTCAAATAGAGCTTAAAGGTGTAATGAGTATTGGAGCAAATAGTGATAATAAAAAGCTTATTCAAGATAGCTTTGAGATAACTCATAAAATTTATGATAGAGTAAAAAAAGATGGAGCATATATATGCTCAATGGGAATGAGTAATGATTATGAATTGGCTATTAGTTGCGGTTCAAATCTTGTACGTATTGGCTCAAAAATTTTTAAATAAAGGTAATATAATATAATGAAACAACTTGTACACTACTACGACCAACACAATAATTTTATAGATTGGATAGAAGAGAACAGTATAAAAAATAGCGATAGACTACTTATAGAGATAAACTTCTCATCTTCAGACAAAAATATACTAAAAGAGCTATTAAAAAATTTAGAAGAAGATTTTCCAGATGCAACCATTGTTGGAATGCAAAGTTTTACTAGCTTCATAAATCATAGAGTTAGTGATTTAAACATTCAACCTATTATATCCATAATTGAGTTTGAATCCTCAACTATCTCCTCTTTAGTATTGGATATAAATAAAAATTATATTAAAGGAGAAGAGCCTAAACCCGACCTTCTATTAATTGAAAACTATCTACAAGCAGATACAAAAGCTTTACAAATTCTATCTAGTTATAATGACCACAACACAGCTAGTTATATGAATAAAATAGGTTCAAAGTTTGGACATCTAAAAATTTTTGGTGGAGGAGCAACAAATAAAGAGCATAACTCAGGTAGTTCTTTTGTTTTTCATAATGTATCTATATATAGTAAAGCTATTATTATAATTTTTATGCATGGTGAAAATTTAACTGTTGAACTTTTTCAATCTTTT
>CAMZNQ010000344.1 GCA_947313765.1 uncultured Sulfurovum sp. | reverse complement strand
TAGGAACTAGTTAGGCTGAATGGGAGGAAAGGCGGCCAAAGAGAAAAAGTTTCCGAACTATCAGTAGGGGAGGTGATGCAAATAAGGTTGTTGGGGTATATTTTATGGATAGAAGCTTCCAAAGATTAATCAACCATAGTTATAAAAAGGGATTATTAACTTGATAATTCTTTTCTTATAATGTTTGATGAGATAAGGAATTGCCCAAATAGGGCATTAGCGAAGCTATATCCACTTCAATAATTGAAAATTAAAAAAGAGAAACTTTTTTAATATATAGAATTTTTTATCTTAACTTATATTATAAGTTATATAACTAGATAAAAAACAATTAACTATACTAATTACTCTTAGTAAGAGTAGTTAGTATATATATTAAGAGAAAAAAAATGAAAAATGAAATTTTTTGAAATAGAAGTATTCAACATAAGGAGAGATTTTAAATCAGATGGAACTTATGATTTAATCTTAAAAGAACCTGAAATACAAAGATTAACAATTAAGTTTGATTCAATACTAGCTTATAAAGAGGTTGAAGTAGAAGTAGGTGATATGGGTTTTACCTTTCTAGAAATAGAAACAGAGAATGGGTATTATGAATTTGTAGATTTATCTATGGATGATATGAATAAAATTATGAAACATCTAACAGGTACTGATGTAATCAAAGCAAAACATATATTATGAAAACCTTGAAGAAAACTATAAAAGTTAAGGATGAGGTAGAATATATGATTCAACATCTGAAAATAATCAATGCTTTCCTCCCCAATCCTTTAAAATCTAAGGAATTAGAGGTTCTTTCCTACTTGATGGCAGTACCAGTCCAGGATGATAGATACCGCTTCTCTACGGTCTCCTATAAAGCTATAAGAGAGAAAATGGGATTAACTCCTTCAGGACTTTCAAACTATTTGAAGGATTTAAAGAAAAAAAGGATGATTGTTATAGATGAAGAGGGTTATAAAAGAATACCAATTCAATTTTATCCTAATCCAACCACACAAGAATATTTAATTAAAATAGTGATAGAAGATGAAAAGGGAGTATAATTTAAAAGAATTAGCTTTAGAATATTGGAATTTAAAAGAAGATTCTCTTAAAGAGAAAGGGGTTGATTCTTTTGAAACATTTTATAAAGCAACAGTTTTTCAATTCCAACAACTCTCTGATTCTCTTGAAAACTATGATTTCTCTACAATTTCAATGAAAAACTTTGGGAAGTTTGGAACTACATTAGGAATGTTAAACAGATTAAGAAAGATTGTTGATAACAGCCAATACTTAACTGATGAACAAAAATTAGAGAGGATTGTCATTATAGATGATAAGATAGATGAACTTCTTAAACTTAAAAGAATAACGAAAAATGCAAATAGAAATAAACAAGCAAACTCTTGAAAGATTAGATTATGAATCTATCAAGAAATGGAATAACCTCCCTTTTCATAATTATTTCTATAATATGGGAATATTTCCTAAAGGAGTTGATAGAATTTGTCAATTTAAGATAAAAGATGGTTATGAAATTATTTCAGTATCTTTTAACAAGCATCTATTAAAGGACCCAAAATTCGATAAGAAAACCAATACCCTATCTTTTATCCATAGATTTACTAAAATACCTGATAATGTATTTAATCTCTTAGAGAAGGAAGAAGATACTTATGTTTACTCAATAGGGGTAGATGTAGTTGTAAAAGGGTTTAAAGAACCAATCCAATTAGAAGCATTTGCTCAAATTAGAAAGTTTGATCCAATGTACTCTGATTATGGCAAACAATATTTAAAATGAAGATAACAGAAAACTTTGAGTTACAAGAATTTGTATCTCCTCAAATATATAAGAAATTCAGGCATAAATCTATTATATTCTTAGATTCAAGACTACCAGGAGCAGTACAAGCATTAAGAGATAAAGTTAATATGCCTCTTATAATTAATGGGAAGTATAAGAAGAAGAAATATATCCATAGTGGTTTTAGGAGTAAACTAACTAATAGTTTTAGTTGGTATTCACAACATAGGTTTGGAAGAGCTGTGGATATTAAAGTAAAAGATACTAATGCTGTCTATCTTTATAGATGGATTATGACTCATCAAAAGGAAGTGAGGGAAATGGGTTTTACAACAATTGAGAAATTTAAGTATACACCAACTTGGGTTCACTTAGATATGAGAATGCTCCCTGCTGATCATCCAAAAGATAAATTGCTAGTAGTAAGTGGAAGAAGTAAGAAATCCTTCTTAAATCGCTTAAAAAGCTTATTCAATGGATGATATTTTTATATTAAACCCAGAAACCCAAAGGGTTGTAATTGACCCACCAATCCTCTTAATTGAACCATATAAGACAATATGGGAAAGAGATAAGAGTGAAAAGAAGAGTGGAGCTTATGATGATTTTACTTTCATCCATTTCATGACATCCCCTCTGAGAAGTAATCCTTTCTTAGAATTAAAAGATGAAGAGAAAGCAGCATCAATAAATAAGGATGTATTTAGCAATAACTATAAAAACTACAAGGAGATAAAAGTATTAGAAGCTATTGAACTAAGAAAGAAGTGGTTGTGGGAGAACTCCTTCACTTATTCTTTTTATAAGAATGGGATTGAATTAGCTAGAAAGTTAAGGGATAACTTAATAGTTATTGATCCTAATGAAGTTACAAATAATGGATCTTTAAAATTAAAACCAGCAGATATTATGAGGGCTTTAAAAGAACTTCCAGATACTATTGAGCAACTTAAGAAACAATCACTAACTGTGTTTGAAGAATACAAAGTTGCTAAGAGAAATACTAATAATAAACAAATAAACCATTTTGAAAAATGAGTAAACTAAGTAAATTAATGAACAACAACACACCAACTAAAAAAGAGCTTTTAAGTAAGGTTAAACACTATGAAGAAATCTTAACTCAAGCTCAAGCAGAAATTAACCAGCTTAGAGATATGAAACTCCATAGCTATTTAAACTCTTTAATTGAAATATCTAAAACAAAGATATTTCCTTCAAATAGTGAAGAAATGAAAGTTATTAAGGAAAAATTATCAACAGGATTTAATCTAACAAATAAAAAAGAAGTTAATGAGCAGTAAAAGAACACCAGATGTTAAGATGATCAGTGTTAGTGAAGCTATGGAAGCAGTAAATAGAGCTGAATCTAAATTCCTAACCATTCTTAATGAAATCAAAGAAGCAGCTCCTCATTTCTTAAACATCATTGATATTTTAAGTAAAGGAAAGTTTTCTATCTTCTTTAATTTTAGAGAACTTAAAGCTGAAGTAAAAACTATAATTAATATCTTTAAGAAAGTTGATAATAACGTTAAAACCCTTTATGGTCTTAAAGGAGGAGCTTCTACTATATTGTCAAATGAAGTTTATAATAAATCTCATAAACTATAAATATGGATACTCTAGTATTAAATGATAATATAATGTTGGTGAAACCAGTTGAAATTGATGTAATCAAAGAGATTGGTGAAGCTAATAAAGATAGTACAATTATTGGAGCTAAAAGGGAGAACAGTCTTGTTCTCCCTGCTAGTGCTTATGAGAATAGGGAAGCTGCTTATATAGTTCAATTACCTAAATCCCACTCATCTAAGCTTGAATTGAAGGTTGGGGATAAAATCATCCTGCCAGCTTATCAATCCGCTCAGGGACAGAATATTAAGCTAAATAGGGAACAATTCAGATTAGCTCAATGTACTGATGTAATGTGTATTATAATTAATAAAAAGTAAATCAATGGAAACAGAAGCTATATTCCTAGTTCCAATCTATTACACTTTCAATAGAAGGATTAAATCAGATAAGACCATATTAGTAGGATTAAACTGGTATAGAAATGCTCATTATAGAGTCTCTAATAATGTAAAGAAACATTATAAAAAGATTATTAGAAATCAGTTATCTGGTGTAAGATTTAGTAAGGTTACAATAGAGTATAACCTTTACTTGAAGAGAAGAGGTTCAGATGGTGGGAATGTAACTTCTATCATTGAGAAGTTTGTATTAGATGCTTTAACTGATAAAGTTAAAAAGAAAGGGAAAGGGGAAGAT
>CAMZNQ010000343.1 GCA_947313765.1 uncultured Sulfurovum sp. | reverse complement strand
ATTGAACCATCATCAAACCAAAATCCATCATTTAAACTATGTTTTAGGGTAGAGTTACTAATTTTTAATCTACAAGGACTACTAGAACTAGCATCTAAAAGTAAATTTCCATAACGATTATTACCACCATACTCAATGATTACATAATCTAGTTCATTTTTAATGTTATTTGAGTAACTAAAGCGTAATCCTTCCCAATACCCTGCTGTTTGTTGCTCTGCTGTAAATAAAATAGGTTTATCTACGGTTCCTACTGCTTTTAACGCTCCATCACTATTAACTTTTAATTGTGTTCCTTTTGTAAAAAGTAAGGTACTTCCTTTAGAGATAGTTAAAAGAGCATTATTATTTACTGAAATAGTTGAAACTACTTTAAAACAACCATTAAGTGTTTTATCTGTTGAGTAAGTACCTGAAATCTCTGTATAGCTTGTACACTTATTAGAGACATTCCCTACCTCTTTGGCTGTAATGGTAACAGTATCTTTACCAATAGCATCTACAATATCTTTTGCTACAAATTGGATAACATATTTCCCTGCTTTATCGGCTGTAAATGATGCTTTTTTAGTTGTTGTGGTTGTTAAAGTCGCTGAACTTTCAGTTGGTTTAGAGACAAATTTCCATTCATAGGTTAAAGCATCTCCATCTACATCAAGTGCTGTACTGGTCAAATCTACTTTTGTTCCTACATTTACACTTTTATTGTTTTGAACAATATTAACATCAGGTAAATGGTTGCCCTCATTTTCTGGGTCAGTATCCCCACAACCTGTAAAGGCAAGTGATAGAATCATAGCCGAAGCGACTATGCTTAAAGATGAAATATTCATTAATTTTTTCATTATATAACTCCTAAAATTTTTTGGTATTTAAGTACCTTAATTGATAGTATAATATACTAACATTGCAAAAACGTTGCAAAATATGAAAAAATATTAAATTTTTGTTTTTAACATATATCCTTCTGATGGATATGTTTTTATGAATCTATGTTTTAATTTAGCACGTAATCGGCTAATCAAAGAGCGTCTTCTGCTCTCATTACTTGGTTTATTGGGCCAAAGTTCATACTCTATTATTTCTATTGTTATTAAGTGGTTTTTATTTTTCAAAAAAAGATTAAAAAGAATTCTCTCCTTTTTTGTTAAAGAGATATTCTCTCCTAAACAGATAAGTTCCAATGATTTTGTATCAAAACTAAATTCACTATCCAAAACAATATCTCCCCTCCTCATAATTGATTCTCTATGCTTAAGTGCTATTTTAATCGAAACAGCTAAATCTTTTCTATTAAAAGGTTTTGTTAAATAGGCTTCAGGATTTACTTTTATAGCTCGGTCTATAGTCTCTTCATCCATATATGCAGATAGAAAAATAACAGGTAGGTTTGGTTTGGTTTCTTTTATTCTTACTGTTGCTTCAATACCATCACTCTCTCTTAAATAAATATCCATTAAAACTAAATCAACATCATTTAAGATGGCTTTTTCATAAGCATCATCAGCTGTAGAGCAGATGGCTATAACCTTGTAATTTAAAGATAAAAGATAACTCTCTAACTCCATTGCAACAATACTTTCATCTTCAACAATTAATATTTTTTTATTCACTATTTAAACCTTATGATATATTTACTTGATTCTTTAGTCTCCATCTTAATCGTTCCTCTTAACTGCTCTATGATTAAAGCATGGATGAGTTTTAGACCCAAAGATGGATGATTTTTATTATAGCTAAACCCTTTACCATTATCTGAAATAATTAATTGATAGTAGTTTTTAACTCTCTTTAAAGAGATAAAAATTAAACCAGAATGCTTTTGAAAAGCATATTTATAGGAGTTTGTTACCAACTCATTAATAATTATACCAATATAAACAGCTTTTCCTAATGGAAGAGATGCATTAATATCTATTTGTAATTTAATGTTAAAACTAAGAGGAAACATACTCTCTTTTATGTCTAGGAGTAAGGCTTCAATGTACTCTTCCATATCAATACAATCTAACTCTTCATCAATAATCAACATATTATAGGTTTTAGCAATGGCATTAATTCTATTTTCAAGATTTACAAAATTTTGTTTAGCATCTACATCTATGATTTTATCACTTTGTAACCGTATCATAGAGAGGATAATTTGTAAATTATTTTTAACTCTATGGTGTACCTCTTTAAGCAATAAACTTTTTCCCTTTAATACTCTGTTTAGTTGAGCTGTTTTTTGAATAACTTCATCTTTAATTGTCTTCTCTCTGTTTCTATCATCTCTATCTTTAATCTCTTGTAAAATTTTATAACGGTCGGCAAATGCTAAGGTCAAGGATAGAACCTCTATTGTAAATGCCCACATAAGAATATTTGGAAAGTAGTTAACAGTTAAGTTAAATCCAAAGCTATTTAAAACTACTAATATATAGGCAAGAGAGACAACACCAAAACCAAAAATAAATAATCTTGCCGCTTTATGCCCTTCTCTATAACGAATAATAGAGGCGATAAAGTTAAAAAATACAAATATCACACCAATAATAAGAACAATAGAGAGTGTTTTTATGATAAAAATAATAAATAATGAAATTATCAAAAATAGAGCATAGATTTTAAAAAGCCAAGAGTTTTTATCTATTTTTAGAAAAGATAGTGCAAAAAGTATGGCAAAAAATAGAGCAAATCCAAGTTTAACAATAATTAAGTTCATATCAAAAAGTACAAACCAATGAGGAAAATAGATTTGAGTTAAGCCTAAAAAAGTTATTTGATGCCAGAGAGTAAAAAATAGATAAGAGGCATAATATAGATAGCTTACATCTCTACTATAGAATCCTAAAAGAGAAGCATATATCATTAAACCTATAAGTAATCCCAACATCAATAGTCGAGGTGCTTGATTAAAGAGATCGTCCCGTCTAAACTCTTCATAATTTTGTGTTGTTAATTTAAAGAAAAAAGATTTATGTGAAGAAGATACTTTTAAGAAGTACTCTTTTGTACTATTTGGTGGAATATTAATCATGTAAGAGTAGTAAATAGTAGAGTGATTTTTTTTATTATATCTAATCCCATTTAAACGTGGTTCTTCTCTTTTCTCCTCATATAGAGATATAAATTCTAGTGAGGGAGAGCTTAAAATCAATGCTTTTTCAATAGTATTATTTGAAGAGTTTTTTAATTTAAATCGAATCCATACCGTACGTCCTGATTGAGCAACATTAATAATTGGTTTTCTATATGCTTGTAAATAATTACCTGTTATTAATCTATTTTTAGTTAAGTTCTTATCATCTAAATACATATCACTTTTTTCAAGTATGGAGACAAGAGAACTCTTTTCTGAAATATCTACAATAGTTAGTGCATTAACTGTTGTGGAAAGAAAGAAGAATAGTAAAAAGTAGAAGGTTGTTTTTTTATGCTTAATCCTTTTGATGAAAACTAAAATATTCTAGCTTTTAAAAAAAAGCCAAAGTCAAAAGAATAATATGTAATGGTTAGCCGAATCGGATTCGAACCCATAATTCATTCCTGCAAGTATGCGATATTCCATTTATCTAACGGCTATTTTATTTGGTGGACTTTGTAGGACTTGAACCTACAACTTCTCCTTAGCAGGGAGACGATATTCCAATTTATCTAGCAGTCCAGCTTACCACTCTACGACCTTATAGTCTTTTAAAAGTTTACCATAAATAGCGTTCTCTTTAACCAAAGACTCATAAATCGGATGAAAAATTCTAGCCGAACCATCAACTGAATCAAGTGGAGGAACAAAACCTTGTTCAAACTGTACTTTTCGTTTAGATTCTACGATTCCTGTAGAAATCCACCCAACATCAACGCTGTTCATGTAAATTTTATCTTCACTATAGGAGAGTCCTGATGTTCTAGTCATCATGTTTAACGCTGCTTTGGTCATGTTCGTATGAGGATGATGAACCGTTTTATTCGCATAGCTAAACTGCCCTTCTGAAGAGCTAACATTGATGATAAACTTCTCTTCAAACTTTGAAGCTTTTAACAGAGGTGTCAACTCTTTTATGAGCATATAAGGTGCAATGTTATTGATTAAATTAACCTCTAACAACTCATGAGTAGATATTTCGGTTAAGGTACT
>CAMZNQ010000342.1 GCA_947313765.1 uncultured Sulfurovum sp. | reverse complement strand
CGTTGGTTCAAGTTTGTTTAAAATCTCTACATCTTTAGATGCTTGATTATAGTTTTTATCTATTAATAATAGCTCTATTTTCCACTTTAGATACTCCAACTTATTTGGTAACTCTTTGGCTAGAGAGTATGCATATTTAGTCTCTTTCATATTTTGACTAATCTTTGACCATTTTAAAATATTGTAAGTGTTGCTATGCTCTCTATCAATAAGTTTATCGGCTAGGTTGTACTCTTTTAATTTAATATATGATTCAAATAGAATCAACTCTACAAACTCTTTATCCCTCTTTTTTATATTGTAATTTAAAGCTTTTTTTGCAAATTTTATACTCTCTTTATAGTTGTAATTATCTTTCTCTTTTTGAGCTTTTTTTTTGTACAAATATCCAAGCTCTTCACTTTTTGACTCTTTAGAGTATTTTTCTATGCAGGAGTTATCTTCCTCTTCTATGCAGATATGGAGTAGTAGATTTATAGCATTTCTATTTTTATTATCAATCTCTAAAGATTTTTCTAAGAGTTTTTTTGCCTCTTTTTGTTTCCCCTCTTTTAGTAAAACTTGTGCTTTATCTACTCTTGGATAGGTTCTAAAATCTTTATACTCTTGGCTAATCCAAGAGTATGCATTATTAATTGGGTTAGAGTATAGAGTTGATGATATTAATATAATAATTAGATAAATTCTCACTATGCAACCTTTGATATCTCAATCTCATCTGGAAACTCATGGTCTGTCTTATCCCACTTAACCTCTTTTTTAACTGTTCCCTTTTTGCTATCTCTATATTGTGAAAATGCACGAACTAGAGCAAAAAGATTTACAATATTTCCCCAAATAAGTCTAGGAATACTCAATATTGCTGATGAAAATCCATAAAATTTATTCACAAAGTAGAACCTATGAAAAAATCTACTTGTTAAAAATATAGCATTAAAATAGATAAGCATCCATAACCAACTATCTTCTGGAATAAACTCTGGAAAATGCCATGCTTTATCATCAAGAGCATAGGTTATTGAGAGAAAAATTAGATTAAGCATTATAATATAAGCAAAGAGATTTGCAGGGTGTGTAAATATAGCTTTTCTATCACGATATAAAATATATTTTAGTCCTAATCCTTTTGGCCAACCAATATCTCTATATCCTTGAAAGATTATTCCTACCATCCATCTTGATTTTTGTCTATAAGCTTGTAGAAATTTAGTTGGAAAATAACCTTTTGATACAATATACTCTTCAACCTCTCTCTCTTCAACCTCTCCATACCATGTTTTTACTTTTTTAGTAACTTTAACAGGAAAGGTAACAAAAGCAAGTTTTAACCCCTCACTTAAGAGTCGATACCCAATATCATAATCCTCTGTTAAACTTTTTGTATTAAATACAACTCCATTATTGAGCCTTGATAGAGTAGATATTGCTCTTTTGCTAAATGATGTAGCAACTCCAGAGCTTGGAACATATCCCGATATACTCTCTCTAACTAACATATCTTTAAATCCTGTCTCAATAAACTCATCTTGATAGTGTGTACCATTAAAATTTAATGGGTTTGTAGTTAAAGGCATAACTGGAATCTGCATTAAATCTTTTCCCTCTGTGCCTATTATATAGTTAGCAAGTTTTAACTCCATTGGATGAACAATATCTTCAGAATCATGATAGGTAATGGTGGTAAACTCTATGCCTGATGATTTTTCATATGCAAAGATATAATCAATAACATTGTTCAAACAGTCAGCTTTGGTTGTTCCTCCAGGGGTTTTATT
>CAMZNQ010000341.1 GCA_947313765.1 uncultured Sulfurovum sp. | reverse complement strand
TTAGTCTAGGGGACTAAACTATTGCCACTTTTTAGAGAGTTCACTAAGCCCTTTTTGCTCAAACTCTTTTTTGTACTGCTCTTTAAGTTCAACACCAAACGCCTCTTTAGTTTTGTCTATATATATGTAGTTCTCTTTTGGGTCTCTAATATCTTGAAATGTCTGTATGCCTATTGGTAATTTTTTTAGCTTTTTCATGGGGTTATTATACTCTAAATTTATCTAATTTAAACCAACCATCAACGCAGTTACATATTGGTTCTCCAGTCTCTACAAACTCTCTTTTAACCGTACTTACAAGCTCTTTAAAGGTTAAGTCTGAATAGATGTTTTTCTCCTCTTTTGGGTTTTAGCCTCTTTTTTGGCTATGGTGTTGATGAAATATTAATTTTATAAGTTTTTATGTGATACACTACATTTTTTTATTATATTAATAAAGAAAACTTATCATTTAAAAAAAGGAAAAATATGAAAAGATTATTATCAGTAGTAGCACTAAGTGCTTGTTTGACACTAAGTGTACAGGCAGAAGCTCCAAAAACAGAGACAAAAAGTGAAACTGCTCAAACAAAACAGCAAAGTGGAACAGTGATTAACCTTGCAGGTAAACAGAGAATGTTGACACAAAAAATGAGTAAAGAGGCACTATTTATTGCCAAGGGAATTAATGTAGAAGCAAACACTGCAAGTCTTAAAAAAACTGCTGAACTTTTTGACAAAACACTTAAAGGTTTAGTTGCAGGAGATGAGACTCTTAAACTTCCAAAAACAACAGACAAAGATATTTTGGCTCAACTTGAAAAAGTTTCTAAACTATGGGAGGGACTTAAGCCAAGTATTGAAAAAGTAGCTAATGGTAAATCAGACAAAGCAACACTTGAAGTGATTGCAAAAGAGAATATTCCTCTACTTAAAAATATGAACAAAGCTGTTCAAATGTATACAAAAGCTAGTGGTTCAACTATTGCTCCTGAAAAAGCAAAAACAATTAACCTAGCAGGAAAACAGAGAATGTTAACTCAGAAAATGACCAAAGAGTTACTACTTGTAGCTAATGGAATTGATACTGATGCAAACAAAGAGAATACAAAAAAAACAGGTACACTTTTTGAGTCAACTCTAAAAGATTTGACAGATAAGTGTAAAAACGAAGAGATTAAAACACAACTAGGTGTAGTTGCAAAACTTTGGGGTGACTACAAAGTGATTATTGAAAAAGTTGATGTATCAGAGGCTTCTTTGAAAAAAGCAGAAGAATCTAATATCCCACTTCTTAAAAATATGAACAAAGCTGTAAAAATGTATGAGGCTTCTATTAAATAGATTCTCTTTTTATCTTATTGTGGTAAGTTTTATACTTACCCACAACTTCCCACTATTAATCAACTTAACTATTTTTTAAATATCAAAATCCACACGTCTATCTTGTAATACAAAAAACAAGCATATTTAAAATGAAAAATGCAATTATTAATAGTAAAAATAAATTCTATTATTTACTTTTATTCCATTCAAAATATGTCTTGGCTTTGGAGATATTAGCATACTCAAATCTAATATCTTTCCCTTTTTTACTAATCGTAAAACCAGTATCATCTGCAGATGTTAAAAGACCTCTCTCTTTATCTCCACCATGAACTTTGAACTTTACACGTTCCTTGATAGCAGATTTAAAATGAGTTGGATTTTCTAGTTTTCTCTCTATTCCAGGGGAACTTACTTCAAGAAAATATGCACCATGCATTGGAGGATTTACATCAAAAAATAGTGAAAGTTCATTTGAAATATCTGCACAAAGGTCAAGATTTACTCCATTCTCTTTGGTAATATAAACTCTAAAAATAGTATTATTATCTTCTTGGACTGTCTCTGTACCGTATAGAGATGCACCATTGACATTTACTATCTTCTCTATCTGTTGATTAAGATTCATCAATCTTATCCTCCTTATTGTGACGCTTACCAATCTCTTTAAATAGATTTTCTATTTTAGAAATCTCTTCAAGTTGTGTATCGAACTCAAAAGTAAACTTAGGAGATTTATACCACCCCTCACTCTCTCTAATATAAGTAGATAAGTATCCTGAAACTACTCTAAGCTGTTTAAGTGCTTCTGATTGTTCTTTTTCTGTTAGATAAGATTTGTCAAGATAGACTTTAGCATCATATCTACCTCTTGAACATATAACCTCTGTAACACTTAATCCATTAATCCTATTGTCGTTCATTGCTGATAAAGCTTCAGGAATCAACTCAACTAAGCGTGATTCCGTACGCTTTCTCTTTATCTCTTCTTCTCTCATGATTTTACCTAGTCAATCTTGACTTGCTCTTCTACCATTTTGAAGGTCTCAATAACATCACCATTTTTAATGTCATTGTAGTTATGAAGCATAATACCACACTCATATCCACTCTTAACTTCTCTAGCATCATCATTAAATCTCTTAAGAGATGATATGGTGGTTGTATAGATAACAACACCATCACGAATAAGTCTTGCACCTGCATTTCTAATAATAGAACCATCATATACTTTACAACCAGCAATAGTTCCAACTTTAGCCACACTAAATGTCTCACGTACTTCTGCTTGACCTGTAACCTCTTCAGAGATTGTAGGACTCATCATACCACCAAGAAGTGCTTTTACATCATCAAGAAGTTCATATATGATTGAGTATGTTTTAATCTCAACACCAAGCTCTTTTGCTTTTTTCTTAACAGCACCTGTAGGTCTAACATTGAAACCTAAGATAATTGAATGTTCCGAAGCATCTGCCAATTGAACATCTGACTCTGTTACTCCACCAACACCTTCATGGATAACATTAACTTTAACCTCTTCATTTTTAAGGTCTGCTAATGTCCCTTTAATAGCTTCAAGTGAACCTTGAACATCTGTCTTAATGATAACTGGTAAAGATTTAAGATTACCCTCTGCAATAATTGCAGATAAATCTTCAATAGTAACTTTTGTACTCTTAGATAGCTCTTTAGTTCTAGCATACTCTGCTCTTTTATCTGCTATCTCTCTTGCCTCTTTTTCTGAATCCATAACAACAAGAACCTCTCCTGCTTCTGGAACTTTTGAAAGACCAACAACAGCAGCAGGGGTACTAGGTCCAATAGCTTTACTTCTTGTTCCATCATCTAGGATTAATGTTTTAACTTTACCAAATGTTGTTCCAACAACAAAAGAGTCTCCAACTTTTAGTGTACCATTGTGAACAATAATATTTGCAGTTGCACCAAAACCTTTTTCAAGAGAAGATTCAACAACAACAGCTTTTGCATTACGAGCAGAATCTGCTTCTAGCTCCATCACTTCTGCAGTTAGCAATAGAGTATCAAGTAGGTCATCAATTCCTAAACCTGTATGTGCTGAAACCTCTACAAATTCATGCTCTCCACCCCACTCTACTGGAGTGATTTCAAGTTCAGCCAATTGAGACTTAGCTAGTTCTGGATTTGCACCCTCTTTGTCCATTTTATTGATTGCAACAACAATAGGTACACCAGCTGCTTTTGCATGAGAAACAGCCTCTTTTGTCTGCTCTTTAACACCATCATCAGCAGCAACTACAATAATAACAATATCAGTTGCTTGTGCCCCTCTTGCTCTCATTTCAGTAAAGGCT
>CAMZNQ010000340.1 GCA_947313765.1 uncultured Sulfurovum sp. | reverse complement strand
TCCTCTTTAATAAACGTATAGTTGAGCATGTCAAATGAGTCTGTTTTGTTGATTTTAATAACGGATGGGTGTTCTCGTTCAATATGCTCAAAACAGGCATTTAAAGCTTCAAAGAGTGCCTCTTCTTCAATGGGTTTGGGTAAATAATTAATCAAATTTAATTTGACTGCCTCTAATAGATATTCCGTTGTTGTATAGGCAGTACTAATGATAATGGGAGTAGATTTATCCTCTTTGCGAATGGTTCTACAGAGTTCAAGTCCATTCATTTTAGGCATCTCTATGTCGGTAATAATAATATCGGGCTTATGTTCACGATAAAGCTCTAAGCCCTCTTCTCCATCTTTAGCTTCATAGATTTCTATGAAATAGCTTTTTAGAAAAGAGACAGCAATACGCCGTATCATCACTTCGTCTTCAACAAAAAGAAGGGTATATTTGGTTTTTTTTAGCATCTCTACACTTTTTATACATTTATTTGTTATAGATTTCTCTAACCATCTTAGTAAATAAAATATTTAGGTAAACTTAAGAGATAATTATAAAATAATAGGAGTTTTAGGTGACAAGAATCATATATCTATTGTCTATATCATTAATTTTTATGGCTTGTGGAGCTCAACAAAATCCTCATAGTTAGTCACGACCTAGCAATGCTGTTAGCTCTTTGGGTGCGATGGAGAGTCAAATTATTGCTACTGTACCTATAAAGACAACATTAAAAGCTTTTTGTAAAGATGGAGAGGTTTATAGTGCTATTTCAGATAAAGGTGAAATTTCTCTCTCAATACCAAGTAATCTCTCTTGTTATCTGATTAGTGAACATAAACCACTCGATAGCAATAGACTCTTTAGAACAAAATTAGCTTTGCTTATTGAGGGCAAGAGCAGTATTGACTTTAAAGTGATAAGTGAAAAATTAGTGCTAGAGTTGATTAACCTAGCCATGAGTGAAGAGGAGATTATTGATGCCAATTCTGACCAAGTAGTAGACAACATACTCACTCTAACCATTGAAACAGGAGAAGCTTCAATGGTTGTGAGTGGTGAGTAAAGATTAACGTTTAGAAGCGTTATATTTTATATATAATTCTTTTATTTTCTCTATTATTTTGGTATTGATTTATGGCTAGGGAATATACTTCCCTACCACTCAAACTTTTTAGTATGTTTCTGTGTATATTGATACTTCTTAATGGCATAGAGCAGATTATATAGTAACCAACCAAATGAGAGTAAAACTAAAATAGCACCCAAAATATCTAAAGCAATATAGTCAAAAGAGATAGAGAGCATAAAAACATTTAACATTGTAAGATGAATATGGAAATGTTTTTTTGCTTTTTTAGGATGAATCACATCGTGCATCATTGGTGCTTCTATGTAGCCTTGATTTGAGAGATGAAACCATGTTAGAAATGGTACAATCTTATATACCATAGCAAATATGATGCTAAGTCCAAAGCCAACAAAAGCTAGATAACTCAACATCTTAACCTTAATAGTTACAACTGTAAAAACATCTACTAATGTAATAAACATACTAATAATCAATAGTCCCATACCTAAACGCCAAAACCATACTGTAGCATCAGAAGTAGGGCGTTTACGTTTATGTAGTCTATGAATTGTGATTAATCCATATAGTATAAAGAGAGTAGTTAACATAGTAGTTATCAGTTCTGTATGATTTATTCCCATAAAGATTAATATAGTTTTTGCTAAGAGTAGTAAAAATATGGCTAGAGTTAAATATCTGCTCATGATTTTTGGATATTTTGGGGTAACATAGAACATCTCTATAACTTGAAAAGAGACAGAGATAATCAACAAAGAGAGCCAACCAAACAGAGCAAATGAGTAGTGCAACTCTTTTACCTCTACAAAGTATCTACCATCAACATATCCACCAAGTGTTAAAAGCAGATAGAGACCAAATAGGATAGCCAATCCAAAAGAGGTAAGAGCATATATCATACCTCTTGATGAGCTAGAGTGGTCTTTTATCTTTAAAAGCTCTTTTAACATCAGATATATGGCATATAGTAATCCTGAAGCTAGATATGCTCCTGCTAAAAAGTAGAGAAAGGAAGTTGAGGAGTCTATGAAAGATGATAGTTGTAGCAGTAACCCCAAAGTAAATAGAGCATGAACTACCATCGCTTTTTTAGTAGGCATCTCTATCACGACCCCTGCAATAACAGGTAACATCTGAAACAATGCACCAAGCATAAATGATGCCATAACACCTAAAGAGAGAGTATGAATTATGGTAGATTTAATATTTCCTAAATCTATATGGAGTATATCCATAATCATAACCACACCTAAAAAGAGTCCAAAAACAGCACCTGTAACAAAAAATCTCAATACTACAGAGATTGGAGGGGCTTGTTCAAGCGATAATCCACCTTGGCTAAACATCCAATAACTCCTCTAATGAAACTTCTCTATTTTTACTAATAAGTATATGCCATATCTCACTACTATCTTGATTCGTAATATAGGAAAACCCTTTCTCTTTCGCAATCTCTAAAAGAGGAATAGGTTTTTTAATATTTAACATATATAGATATTCATTATTTGTCATATTCTGAAGATGGGATAGAGAGATTTGCAATGGTTTAGGATGTTCCATCTCCCTTGCATCCATAAAAACTTTATTCATTAAAAACTCTATTCATCATCTTCAATTAAAGCTCTATGGCTTTCATCTCTTCTAGGGTCTTCTCTTTTTTATCTTGAGGAATCATTCTATCGCACATAGCATATAGCATCTGCTCCTCTTTC
>CAMZNQ010000339.1 GCA_947313765.1 uncultured Sulfurovum sp. | reverse complement strand
AGACAGATAAAGTTTGTGTGTGGAGAATGAATATAGAAATTGGAAAATAAATTAATGAATATCTACATGCACAAATAAAAGCGAATTAAAAAAAACAGAAAAAGACATGTAATCAAAGACTACACATGGACATATATTGAAAAAGCAAAGATTTATGATAGCTTCTAAAGTTAATCCCTGCTTTTAATTTTTTATGTAATGTATCCACAATATCTTCCCAATTATTCATATTAGGATTAGAAATTTTAAATACAATAGGATAATATTTTTTCAAAATAGACTCTGTATCGTTTAATTTTTTAGAAAAACTTCCATAACCTTTGGTACTTCTAGCTCCAAAATTTGAAATAAGCATAAACTCATTGAAATATTTTTCTATAGCTTCTAAAACTTCTAAATTAAATGAGAAAAACTCTATTTTTATAGACTGTACTTTAACCATATGTTTTTTATCTTTATCTTCTTTTATTACATTGTTTGCAAAAAATAAAAAACTATTTGGTAAGGTTCTTTCACTTTTCCCATTTGCCTCTATCTTAACCTTATAGTCCAAAGACTTATGTTTATTGGCATTCTCTTTAAATGGTATGCCCTCGACATTTTCCAACAAAAACCTATCTAACTTAGGTTTCAACTCTGTAGCTCTTAATGTTGCCCCACTCTGTTCACTCTGAAAATGGATGATAGGGGTGTGCTGTTTTAGCTTAAACTCTAGTCTAAATTTACTCACTTTTTTTCTCCTTTATTATTTTATTTTTAATCCATAAATACGAAGGAATAATAAATGCAGAGGCAAATACCAAGATACTTACACCCCAAAACCAACTCGTATTTTCAATATCAAAGCTATTTTTTCCAAAAACATTCATGCCAAAAAAACCTGCTACAATAGTCGGAGGTAAAAGATAAGTACCAAATAAAGTTAACTTATTTATCTCTTCTTTCTCTTCTCTCTCTTGTTCTAAGAAAGCATAATTATTTAAAGTGCCTATCTCTTGACGCAAATCTTCAATATCTCTTTTAATATTTAAAATCTCTATCGCTTTGTCATACAGCTCAATCCCTTGGTCTTGAGCTGTTACCTCTTTAAAGTATAGTTTATTGACAAAACGAAGATAGTTTTTAAAGAGTGAAGCAATTTTCTCTGTAGAGGGGTTATCTGCTCTTACATCTGAAATAGCTGTTATCTCATCTGAAAATCTCAAGAGTGAAGCTCTCTGAATAAGCAGTAGCGTAATCATCTGAAAATAGATACTTTTCATATGAGGTAAGGGAAAGTCACTGTTACTTAAACAGACAAAGGAGTAACGGGTAATGCCATAAAATGTACCATACTTATTCCAACGTCTATAGGTCGCTTTTTCTATGAGTTCTTTGTGCATCTCATCATCTTGTACTGTTAAATCTTTACCATCTACAAAGACATATTTATACCAATTCTTATTCTCTATGCTCTCTTGTGTGCAAGAGGTCAAAGCATCATTTCCATACCAACAGAGAACAAACATCCTATCATCTATAATGGGTTGTAGATAGTGAGTATTGGTTTGAGATTTATCGGTAGAGAAGCTCTTACCTAAACTCTCTTGGATATATTTTGCTAACTTTATCTCTTTATATAAATCACAAACACGCTCTTCTATGCCATTTACTTTTACATATTCAGGTAAAAACGAACCCTTTGTAGGCTCTGTTGAAAATCCATCTCCTAAAAATTGAGGGTAGACTCTTCTTCCATAGTCATTAATGATTAAAACATCTTCAATATCACTATAGGCTCTATTTTCAAGCTCAAAAGAGAGTATGCCTATGCCTGTGTCAAAAAGGCGTAAGGTTATGCCTGTTAAATCTAACGTATAAACATTCTTCTCTTTTACTTTAAGTTCAAACTTTGCATTATCTTTCAGTTTTTTCTCAAAAAAGTAGGAGGTTGCCCCCTCTTTAAACTCTGCTGTGTTAAAGAGAGCATCTTTAACAAAATCATGAAAATAGACCAACTCATTGTAATCAAGATGGTTTTTTACTTCAAATTTTTGATACTCCCAACCATCTTTCTCTAATGAAATTTTAAACGCTTCATCTATCTTAACACGGTCATCAAAACTATTGTCTCGATAGAACTCATGTTTATCGCCAAAGCCTCTCTCTCCAATTTTATCAAACCTAAATGGAAACATAAACTGATGATAGCTATATATATTGTTCTGTGACAACGCTTTTATCTCCTCTACTAAATTTTCAACCTCTACCTTTTGAATATAGTCACTATCAAATCCAAAAAATCCTCTGCCATGGTAGGCTTGGTTCTTCTCTATCTGCTCTCTATAGTTCTCTTTTAAAAACTCTATATCTCCATAATATGTCAAACCTCTCTTACCATAGATTAAAAGAGGTCGTTTCTCAAATCTATCAACAATGGGCGAGAAGTGTTCAAACGAAGTTTTTAAATAGTAAACCCCATGCTCTTTCTCTATCTGCTCCAACTCTTTTAGAGCTATAGCCTCCTCTTTAGCAGTCACACCTTGCATCTGTCTATCTCTTTGGCGTATTTTTGCTATCTCCTCTTTGGTCGCTCCCATACACTTCATGGCTTCTATGTGTCCTACATCATTAGCAGAAATTAACTCCTGCTCTCGTGTTGGCTCTTTACCTAGTAGCTCTAAAACCTGAAACAGACTAGAGGGGTTAGCAGAGAGTTCATTGTGATGGTCAATCTTATGGTAATTTTTTGGAGGGGTTATATCTTCAATGAGTTCAATACCATAAATAGTATGGCTAGAAAACTCCTCTAACTCTTTTTGGTAAGAGGAGAGTTTTGCTCCCCAAGTTAACTGCTTGTCAATATATTTGACCTGCTCTTGCTCTAAAAGCTCTTTGATGCTCTGCATCTCTAAATCAGAACCACCTAAGAGAAATATTGCTTTATGTTTATTCATATTAAATATATTTCCAATAATTTATTTTGCTAAACAGTTTAACATTGTGAACTTACAAAAAACAAGAAGTTAGAATAACTTTTACTCAAAATAGTATTTATCTCAAAAAAAATGAAAAAGCATAACAACCAAAAACAAAAGCTATTTTTCAAGTGGTGACTAAAGAAGAAAAAATGCTTGGCTGTAATGCCCCTAGTTGCTCAAACACAAAGAGCCTAACCATTATAAACAAAAGGATAAATATGCACATCACTTACCATGCTGCACAGCGTTTCTTGCAACGTGTCTTTGAGTTTACTTCTTGTAGCCGTACGCAGATACGCAATGCGATGAGACTTTTAGAGCGTGACCTAGCAAACCTAGAGTTACGTTCCAAGAGTCGTGTCGTTTTGCCCTCGTTTCCTGACTTTCATGGGGTATTCGTAGAGAACACGCTTGTAACCATCGTCCCTAAACGACTCAACGCAACACTCTAAGGTCTGCCATTTCCCAAGTGGTGGCTAAAGAAGAAAAAATGCCTGTGATGGCTAACGGATACTCGAACCCAAGAGTGCTAAACAATTTAAAATTAGGAGAAAAAATGTTTCCAATACTCATACCCATCGCCGTATGTGTTGCCAAAGAAATTCTTAAAGACGATTAAGTCCAAAAGATTTCCCAAGTGGTGGCTAAAGAAGAAAAAATGCCTGTGATGGCTAACGG
>CAMZNQ010000338.1 GCA_947313765.1 uncultured Sulfurovum sp. | reverse complement strand
CTTGGGTTAAAGCCTCATCGTAGGCTACTATATGATAGTTGAAATCTCTCCCTACTATCTGTGTATATAGGTTGAAATCTTTAGCATTAAAGGTAGAGTTGGTTCTTTGGATATTAAATGTTCCCTTTATCCCCTCTGTTCCAAACTTAATAGTATAATCCTCAACCTCTCCATCTGTTACAAAATCTGTTGGGTTCATGTTTTGCGTAGAAGAGACTCTAGCTCTTAGGTAGGTTTGTACACCCTCTTGTAATCCATCTGGAAGTGTAAAGCTAATAGTATGTGTTGCTGCTGTAAGTTGTTGATGATATATCAAATCAGATGCATCATCAAAATATCCATTAATATCTTTATCTATCCAAATGTTTAAATAGGACTCTTTTGATAGGGTAACTTTAAGATTATAAGCTTTGTTTAGTTCAAAATATGCTCCATTTAAGTCACTCCCATCTGCTAGAGTAACACCATCTTCATCATCTGTTCCATTAAGGTCATCGCCATTAGCTCCAACACTGTAGTATGGAGTAATATCATGGTCAGCATTAGCTCCTAGTCTAATTCCATTAGCTATCTTGTGTCTAGCATCTCCATAGCTTTCTGGAGCATCTCCATAGTCATTAAAGATAAGCTCTGCATCAATACAGTTAGCTCCATCATTAAAAGAAGCTTGTTGCGAAGCAGATAAAAAGCGTTTAACTCCTGTTTGTAGATTGAACTCATAAAAGCCCTTTCCTCCACTATCATTGGCAAATAGCCGTCCATTTCTATCGGAGAAAGTAGAATCAAATTGATAACCACTATGTGCCGAGCCAATGGTAGTTACTGTACCTGTCAAAACATCTATTTTAACCAACTCCCCACCATCTATAATTCCATATAAAAATTTACCATCAGGAGTAAAGGAGAAGTCTAGCAGAGAGATAGCTCTAGTAAGATTAATATCTATTACACTTTTGTTAGATAGATTTATCTTAAATATTTTGTCATATTGAACACCTGGTCCAGATATATAATAATATCCATTATAGGCTGCACCTGCATAAAATTGTCTATTGCTAAGAAGTGGAGAAAGAGCAGTTATTTTTCCTTGACTAATTGCTTTTCCATTTTTCCCTATTTTAAGAAGTTCATCTTTGTATAGTCCAAATATAAAGTTTGTTGTATTGACATCCCCACTATCAGAATATGCAAGAGCATTGTAAAGTTTCACATCTCCATCTTCCTCAATAATATCAAAACTAAAAGGGTTTGTTGTTGTATTAATACTGTGTAACCACATCTTACCTATTTCCCCTGTTCCTCTTTTTATGGAACTAGAAAGGTACATGGTACTATCACAAGTTAAAGGAGTGTCATCAGGAATGGGTGGTGTTATAGGTGCATTAGGACATCTTGCACCATCAGCACTTTCAAGTTCCATATTAAGATTT
>CAMZNQ010000337.1 GCA_947313765.1 uncultured Sulfurovum sp. | reverse complement strand
GGGGGAAACAACAGAGTGCGTATTACGCAACTTGTTATGGAAGAGAGACATCTTGAAGCGATTAATAGTATTCATAAGAAAAAAAACTCTTCAAAAAGTTACATCTTAGAGGAGATGTTAAGACACTCTCTTCTTTATGGCAAGATTGATAAATCGGAAATTGTTAGGCTTAAGAAAATCTCTACACTAAAAAAGATTAACTATGTTGGTTCACACACGATTAGCAAAAATGTTTTAGAGCAGATTAGAGAAGTCTCTAAAACATACCACACAACACTAAGTGTTGTAGTTTGGCATTTGCTTACTCTATTTTTTGAACATCATCCTCTTTATTTGCAAGAGGAATATCTAAAGAGTTGATGAACGTCAAGACTTTAGCCACTATCTCTTCTGTATAGGAAGAGTCTCTTCTCTTTATAGCATCACATATTACCATGCACTTAGAAGAGCCGTAGCGACTTTGAGGCTCTTTTATATGATTTGCTCTCATGAGTTCCGAGGGGGAGGGGATGATTTGTAATGCCCCTTTACCTGTTTTTAACCATTCAGGGTTCATAAAGTGTTCATCTCTTAACATAGAGACGAGCTTAGAGGGCAGTTTGGTTTTGTTGTAGTAGTTGGTGTAAGTTGTCTTTGGGATGTTAAGCATCTCAAAGGCTTCATGAATTGAATCCTTTTTAAAAAAGATTCTAATTCTGTTTAATTGTTCAGATATTTTATCCATTTTTTTACCTTTCTCTATTTTTTTTAGATTATAACAAAATTTAAATAACACTTAGTGTTATTTTTAACATTTGTTTTTTCCTATAAAAACGTGTTTTTGAGTAAAAAAATGTTTTTTACATTTAAATACATTCTTTTTTAAGGTAAAAAAAGGAATAATATGTTTTCAAAATATTTTCAAAAAGGTATAAAATGGAAGAAAAAGAAAAATGCAATTTGAACAAAAAAGTTACAGATTTATATAATCTTATTAGATTATATATGCAAAAAAAGATGAGTGTTACAAATTTAGCATTATCTTTAGACAAAGATAAAAAAACAATACGAACACATCTTGAAGTAAATTTTATTAAAAATATTGATTATTTCCAAGAAAAAGAGAGAGGAAAAATCTTGATTCCTCTAAAAACAGCCATTAAAGTGGCAAAATACTACAACGAAAAAGAGGCAAACCATGCCTAGCACTCAAACTAAAGTTGCTAAAGGGATTTTTGTGAAGCACCCCTCAAATATTATTTATCTGTTCGGTAGAGTAGATGAGTTCTATACCAAGGGCATAAGCACAGAACTATCTGATACCAAAGCAAACAGAGCTTATGTTAGAAAAAACAGAGAGAAGCTTTTAGCCTCTCTTGTTGCCAAAAAGCAAGGCATAAGATTAAGAGTTGATTTACCAACGGTTAGCGAATATGGTCTTGAAGTTCTTAATCGAGGAGAGAAAAAAGAGGATAACAGAGGCAGAGTGGGAAAAAAGGGCAGAAACGAGAAAAATCAACGCGATGTGCTTCTCAAATTTGAGAAGCACATTAAGCCGTATTTTAAAAATACCCCTTTAGCCAATGTTACTACCACCATGGTAAATGAGTGGCAAGATGAGAAACTATCCACTCTTAGCCCCTCAACAGTCACAAAGCTTAGAAGCTTATTTGGTAAGATATTCTATGAAGCGATTGGGGAGAGACTCATAGAGCGAAACCCAGTAGAGTACGCTGAAAAGTTTGAGAACTATTCAGAACAAAGAGAGATATACACCCCTCATGAAGTGGGGCGTATGCTCAAAAATGCAAAAGGTTGTTTGGCTTTGTATCTCTCACTTATTGCTATTCATGGTTTACGACCAAGTGAATTACACGGTTTAATGATTGATGACTTTGACATAGAGAGGGGCATACTCTACCTACACAGAGCTTTAGCCTCTCATGTTAGCACCAATGAAGATGACCCTCAATTGGAGTTTTTGAAATTTAAGTTTGGCACTAAAAAAGTCTTAACTTATAGAGACAGTACCAAAAACCACAACAGAGCCATAGTTTTGTCTCCAACGGTTCATAAGTTGCTACTAGAGCATATAGAGCAGATGGGAACAACGCAACTGTTTCTCTTTGTTGGTAAAAAGACAAGAGAGCCTTTTACGGCAACCAAAAACATTATTAAAAACTACTTCAAACCTCTACTTAAAGAGATAGGTGTGGAGTATTTAGACCTGTATGCTCTAAGACACAACATGATAACCGTGAGTAGAGCAGAGGGAGTTAATGAGTCTATGCTTCAAGCAAGTGTAGGACATAGCCAAGGTAGTAGAGTTACCAATAGGTACGACCATAAGATAGTAACAGACAACTGGATAGAGGCACAGCGTAAAAATGCTGTTAGGGTAGATAGATTTATTCGAGGAGATGAAGATGATTAATTTAGAAAAATTAATTAATGAAAAGCTTAAAGCAGAGAGACAGATATTCTTTAAAGCGACAGTACATACTAAT
>CAMZNQ010000336.1 GCA_947313765.1 uncultured Sulfurovum sp. | reverse complement strand
ATTGGGGTGTTGGTGTTGTTCGTGGTCAACTAACTATGCAACAAGGATCACCCCACTTCCGCAACTGAAAGATGGGATGAGTGTGAACTCCAATGTATAGTTTGTGCTTATTCTAAGGCACATATATAGAATCTAAAATATTGCCCTTAAAATATAAATCTCCATAAGGAGCTATATCTATTTCATCTATGGCACTACTACCAATAATTCCTAAATGGTATTCATTTTGCATAAAATATTGATAGCCCCCATAATCATGACAAAAATAAAAAAAAAGTGACATTGGGGCAAAACCAAACATACCATTTTCTTTAAGAGTTTCTCTATTACTTGCTAATTGAGCATAAAAATAGTTGGCTTTATCTTCCCATCCATAATAGTTTATCTCATTATCATCCATTTCGTTATCATTATCTAAATCATTCCATGTTGCTGTTGCAATAGCAATGTAAGGCACAAAAACAGGTTTATTATATTTTGTATATAAATATTTAGACATGTTGGATACTCTTTGAGCTAAAAAGTTTATGCCTAGTTCATCATCGGAAAAGGCTCTTATGTTTGGTTCATCCCATGTACCTGGGTTAGCATAATCACGTGAGAATTGTCCCATCATCTGATGAAATGATACGAAGTCTAACTTATCTATTAAATCTTCATAGACAATGGATGAACGCTCCCAAGCATACTTATCGCCTAATGAACAGTTCTCATAACCACACTTACTACTGGTATCATTTACCCCTCTACTTCCTATGTCCATCATACTTAAGGAGAATAGAAGTTCTGGATTATCCTTTTTGATAATATCTATCGCACTGGATAGTATAGAAGCAAACTGATGTTGCGTAGTATTACTCTCTAAAACAGTGGGTTTATTAAATTCAGGCTCCATGATAATCATTTTTTCGCCATTTAATTTACTTAGCATCTGAGCAACACGCAAATTATCTTCTGCATACAACTCTTTTTTATTATCATCAGGCATTCCATCTAAAAGTTTATCTCCAAAATACCAATAGCTAAAGATAGGTATATATCCAGCATTCATTAACTCTTGAATGTCATTGAGATTATACCAACTCTCTTGCCACCCCTCAACTAGCCATAAAATAATAAATTTACTCTCTTTCACATAGTTATGAAGCGTCTTAAATGATGTTACATTATACTCTTTTATATCATCATAATAACTATTAGCACCAATATCATCATTGAGCAATAAATTTTTTGCACTTACCCAAATTTTTTCACCACTATTTGAACTAAAAGGAAAAGAGGATACTCCACCAATGCCCACATTAAATTCAGAAAAAATTGGGTTAAAAGGTTTAGGTATTACATTTACAACTCTTGTTACTTCTATGGCTATATTTTGACTAGAATCTATAACATTATAGGTAATGATATATTGACCTATTGTAAGTGTATCAACAGGATTATTAATAACAATAACTGAAGTTAAATTTCCATCTATATTATCAATAGCTGTTGCTCCTGAATCATTATACTCTTCTCCTTGTATTACATTAACAGGGGTGTCTCCTAAAAGAGTAATAATAGGTTTTATTGTATCAGCAATAACAGTTGGTGTTTCACTATTGTTATCATTTGAGGTAGTAGTATTTCTTGTTATATTAGTATCAATAGCTGTTGTTTTAATAATAGATAGATGTAGTATATTGCTAATATTATTATTTTCATCTTTTAAAAAAATAGAAAAATATTTCACTCCATCCTCTCCTGAAGTATTGAGTTTAATGTCTATCCTTTTATCTGCTCCAATTTTTCCAACTTTTTGACCATTTACCCATACTGTTGTTTTTTCTTCACCTTTTATAGTTATGTTTTCATTAAGTTTTGTAGTAGTAGATGGTAACGAGGTAAGCAATATAGGTTTACTTGGTGGTGTCGTGTCTACTTCTAATATTTCTAGTGTTGTATTTATTTCAGTAGTATTATTTTCTTCTTTACTCTTTATATTTTTACAGGCACTTAATAAAAATATTACTACCAATATAATCATCTTTCTTTGCATACTTTCCCCATAATATTAATTTGAACTTATATTAAAATAATTAATTTTAGATTAAAACCAAGTTAAATCATAGCTATTTATTTATAAATAAATTAAAAAATAAAATTAATATATATCATATTTGTATAGTTTATTATAACGAATGAGTGACTTCAACTCTTTGATATAGTCTGAACCTCTCTCTGAATATTTTTCTAAATTTTTTACTAGTAATAACCCTTTTATCTTTTGACCTTTAGCTCTCTGTATACTTCTTGATTTTCGTAAATCTTTATAAGCAAAATGGGTATTTATGTTATGAATATAACTATTTAAACTCTCTCTAGGAGAGCTAAATGTTTCTACTTCAAATTTTCTATTTCCTCTCTCTTTAGGAACAATCCCACACCCTATTGTAAAACAGCGTTGACCAAAATAGTTGTATCCATATCGTGCAAAACGTGAAGTTCCCCAAAGGCTCTCTTTTGCTCCCTGTGCTAAGGCAAGAGATGGAGGTACAATATCTAAGCGAGATAGAAGTCTATTCCAACTACCATTCTCTTCAATTTTGAAATCTTTAATCTCATATTTATCTGCTAGATATAAGAGAGTTTTTCTATTTTTATCTGTAATATTATCTTTGTCTCTTTTCCAATTAATAACTTTTTTTCTCATATTAAGAATCTCTATATCTCTTTTCTCAATAAGGTATAAAAAGTATTTAAAAAATATCTCTTTTCTCTCTGCTCCTGCTATATATTTACGAAAGTTCGGAAGAGCCATATATTTAGTTTTTATAGATTTTTCATATTTTTGAGACTCTATTCTATTAATTGCTACTACTTGCTTTTCATTTAATGTGAGTATAAAATTCATATCCTCTTTTGCATTATATATGATTTCTTTTACTCTAACTGAAAGCTCCTCTCCAGCCTCCTCATACACTCTTTGAATAGCAAGTTCTAGCTCTTGTCTTTCTCTAATTTGAGAAACACTCTTTATTTGTTTATTTTCTGTTGATACATCTTTAATAGCGACTTTTGTTATAAAATAGTAGATAAGTAGTAGAAGAAGAGTAGCTAAAAATCCATAAAATATCTTTTTTACCATCCTCTAATCCTTTTGATTTAAAAGAGCTTCAATCTTCTTTTTAGCTCTGTCCATAACCTCATCTATTGCAATATCAACACTCTCCTTTGCCTCTTTTGAAATTCGTTCTATGGCTAGATTTAGTGCTTTTTTTCTACTATCTCCTGCTTTTTTAGCTTCATTTTCTACTTTAGAGGCTACTTTCGTTATCTCTTCTAACTTTTTCTCTGCTTTTTCTTTCTCTGTAACTATTTTTTTTACCTCTAATTCTGCCTCTTCTTTTGCTTTTCCAGTTGTTTTTTTAGCTACCTCATTGGCTATGTATAATTTTTTCTTTATCTTTTCTAACTCTACTAAAGCTTGTTTTTTCTCAATAGTTAATAATTTTGCCTCTTTATAAAATTTCTCTTTTCTATTACTTGCCTGTAAAATAACATCATGGGTTCTTTTGTTTGCCTCTTTACTTGCATCTTTTGCTACTTTTTCTGCCTCTTCTTTAATTTTAGATACTTCATCTACACTTTTTTGTGCTTTATCTTTAATTGTCTGCACTTTTTCAAGTCTTTTTTTGGCTCTATCTTTCTCTTTTTCTAACTCTTCAACTCTTTTTATATCTTCTTTTTCAATTTTATCACTCTTTTCTTCTAACTTCTCTTTAGCCAATTTATGAGCCTCTTCTAACTCTTTAATATTTGCTTTTGCTAGTTCTTCAATCTCTTCAGCTTTTTTTACAGTCTCTTTTCGCTTCTCTTTGATTTTAGATGCTTTTTCTGCCTCTTCTTTAGCTATTTTTTCAAGTTCAATTGCTATTTTAGCAATTTTGTTAATATATTTTTTAGTTATATCCATTGCTTTTTGAAGTTTCTCTTTTGCTACTTTTTCATCTTTTATTGCTTTATCTAGTTTTGCCTTAGATTGAATACTGTTTATAGTAGATTGCTCAAGCTCTTCTATTGCTTTTTCTTTATCCTTACCTTCTGTTTTTTTAACAAGAACATTGGCAATCTTCTCCTCTTTATCATATATATCTACCTCTGC
>CAMZNQ010000335.1 GCA_947313765.1 uncultured Sulfurovum sp. | reverse complement strand
AGTGCTTTTGAGGAAGGGGATATAAATAAAGATATCTCTATAAGTATCAAGTATATTAAAAATAATACACTAAATTACTCTTTTAGAAATATCAATAGAATTTATTCTAAATGGGAAACAGTAAGAAGTCATGATAATGATATTTATCATGTTAAAAACTTTATTATTTATTCCCCTGAAAATACCTCTCTGAGAGTATTCCAAAAAGAGGGACAAATCCAACCCTTAGGAATTAATGGAGAGGGACTTTTAAAGCTTTTACAAGTAATCAACAATTATGAAGATAAAAGTTATATCAATACTATTGTAGAGTCTCTACAACTCTTTAATTGGTTTGAAGATATTGAAATCCCTAAAAATAGTTTAGAAAATATTGTCGTGATTAAAGATAAATATTTATATAGAGAGTTTACACAACAGAGTGCAAACGAAGGATTTTTATTTATTCTCTTTTACATCACACTCATAGTAGCTAAAGAGACACCAAAAGCGTTTGCCATAGATAATATTGATGCTTCACTTAATCCTAAACTTTGCACAAAGCTTATGACCATACTTACTAAATTAGCAAAAAAATATGATAAACAGATATTTTTAACCACACATAATCCGGCTATTTTAGATGGTATTGACCTTAATGATGAGGAGCAGAAACTTTTTGTGGTCTCTCGAAATAAAAAAGGGCATACACGAATGAAAGAGATAGGAGCAGAGGATAAGCCAAAATCATCAGATGATGAGCCGTTACATCTCTCTGAAGCCTTTATGCGTGGCTATTTAGGTGGACTGCCAAAAGGCTTTTAAATGGCAAAGTTTGCTTTAGCTTGTGAGGTAGTGACTGACCAGATTGTTATTGAAAATATTTTGTGTGGATATTACAAAGATTATGATGATTTAGATGAAGAAATTCAACCACTACAACCCCCCTTTGATGCTACAAATCAAAAACAATTAGAGGGAGAATTTGGTGGTTGGGAGATGCTTTTAGAGTATTTGACTTTAAAAAGGTTTAGAGATGATGTGCTGAACAGTGAATATATGATTATTCAAATTGATACCGATATTTCAGAACATGTTAACTTTGGAGTCTCTCAAAACGATTTATCAACAGAAGAGTTAATTGAAAAAGTGATAGAGAGATTAATTGCTCAAATAGATAGCAAAGAGACATTTTATGAAGAGTATAAATCAAAAATTATTTTTGCTATTTCTGTTCACTCTTTGGAATGTTGGATTTTACCTGTTTATAAAAACCATAAAAATGAGAAAATTACAGGGTGTTTTGAGACGCTTCAAAGAGAGTCAAAAAAGATTAAAGTTCTAAAAGAGTATAAAGTTTATGATAAGTTAACTCAAGACTTTCTAAAACATAAAAAATTAATGAAATTTGTTTCTAAAAATAGTAGTTTTCAGATTTTTATTAACAATTTACCAATAAAAATATAAAAATAAAATGGATTATTAGATGATAGATACAACAATGAATGTAAGCTCACTAAACATTAAAATTAAGTCTATCATAGAGACTACATTTATGCACATCACAGTAGAGGGAGAGGTAAGTAGTGTAACCCATCACAATTCGGGGCATATATACTTCTCCATTAAAGATAAGAACTCCTCCATTAAGTGTGTGATGTTTCGTTCAAACGCCTCTCGTATGAGATTTAGACTTGAACGTGGGCAACATGTTATTGTTCATGGTTCTATCTCTGTCTATATGCCTCGTGGAGAGTATCAACTACTTACACTCTCAATAGAACCTTTTGGGCAAGGTGCATTGGAGTTTGCTTTTGAACAACTAAAAGAGAAGTTAGAAAAAAAAGGATATTTTGACTCACACAGAAAGAAATCTCAACCCAAGTTTATTAGAAAGATAGCTTTAGTTACAGCTAGTAATAGTGCTGGACTACAAGATATGCTAAAGATTATAGATAAACGTTGGAGGCTTCTTGAAGTTGTGATTGTTAACACTCTAGTACAAGGAGATAAGTCTGCAAATCAAATTGCAGAGGCATTATATTTTGCCGATAGATTAGGTTGCGATGCTATTGTAGTTGGTCGTGGTGGTGGAAGTCGTGAAGATTTATGGGCTTTCAATGAAGAGATTGTAGCAGATGCTATTTTCAATCTAAATACATTTGTAGTCTCTGCTGTTGGACATGAGGTAGATGTTCTCATAAGTGATTTTGTAGCAGATTTAAGAGCCCCTACCCCATCTGCATCTATGGAGATGATACTTCCTGACCAAAATGAACTTCTATATAGACTATCTGAAATTGAAGATAGCTATGAGGTTTCAATGAAACAGATATTACATAATAAAGAGATGGCTTTAAACTCATTAAGCCAAGAGTTACAAAGAAACTCCATTGCTAGAAAGATAGATAATTTAGATAGAGAGTTTTTAGAGCTAAGAGATGAGTTAAATCGTATTATGAAACATAGGTTAACTCAATATGAACATAAACTTTTA
>CAMZNQ010000334.1 GCA_947313765.1 uncultured Sulfurovum sp. | reverse complement strand
CCTTTAGGCATGGGGAGTATGTCAATATATTCCATCTCAAAAAGGTCATATCTATGTCTAAACTATTTTCTATATACAAAACTCTATTCCAGAATGAAAAACTAAATATTCCTGCTCTATTTTTTTTAGGGCTAGGAGTATTTGGAGTTATTACATTTTTTACATTTTTTGTTACTGATTTTCTTATATTCCCATTTATTCTTATTTCTACCATAGGAAGTTTTTTTGCAGTTTGGTATCTAAATATTTTAGGCTCTCTTACTGAACAGGTCGATAAACTTGAAACAACAGTGGAGACTCTTAAAGATAGTAATGATTCTCTTCATAATGAACTCCTATCTCTAACCTCTTTACGCAAAAATTTAGAGATTTACGCAAAAGAGAACCAAAAAGATTTTTCAAAAGTATTAGAAGATATAAATGATAGCTTTAAAAGATTAGAGAATATTACAAAATCAAATGAAAGAGTTCTAATTGCTAGGGTGGCACAGGATTTGGAGTTTTTAGACTCTAAAGCAGGAATGAAACGTGAGGAGTACGAGAGATTTGTAAACAGAATTCCAAATAATCTAAAAGATAGATTTGATGAATTGGGATATAGCTCTTTTGATAAAGTTTCAGGAGATAATAACACAGTAGACTATAAAGAGATAAAAAACATAGTCCAATCTGTAGTAGTGTAGTTAGATAAATATAGCTCTAACCCACCTCAAATTGGAGGTGGTAAAGGTTGTTATGCTGTAGCGTTAGCGTATATATCTTGTGCTTTTTTCTGAACATGGAAGTTGAGTCCAATCTCTTTTTCACTACAACCAAGAGCCAAAGCAACCATCTGTGGCATGTGAAGAACAGGTAGTTCAATATCTCTACCAATTACTTTTCCAACACTATCTTGATATGTATCCATCTTTAAGTGACATAGTGGACATGGTGTAACCATAAGGTCAGCATTGTTGTCAATAGCATCGACCATAGCATTACCAGCAAGAACCTCTGATGTATGATTTGCTTGAAGCTCAACATGGAAACCACAACATTTGTTTTTATGGTCATAATCTACAGGATGCCCATCTAATGCAGAGATAAGCTCATCTAAAGAGGTTGGTACATAAGAGTTTTCGTAGTTATTACTTCCCTCATGAAGCTCTGATGGTCTAATATTGTGACAACCATAGAACGGTGCAATATTAAATTGACTTAGTGGTACTTTTACAGCATCTTTTATCTTATCTAATCCAAAATCATGAATAAGTGCATATAGGAAATGTTTGATTTCAGATGTACCTTTATACTCCAATCCAACTTCAGCTAGTTTCTCATTTACTCTAGCTTTTAACTCTGGGTCTTTGTCTAAAGCATGTTTTGTCATAGCAGAATTAAGTTGACATGTATTACAGATTGTAATCATTGTCAATCCTAACTTCTCTGCATAACAGATATTTCTAGCATTTAAAACATGTGCTAAAAATTCATCAAAATCTTGTAAATGAGAAGCTCCACAACATGATGCCTCTTCTAAGATAGTAATCTCTATTCCTAATTTATCAGCTACTGCAAGAGTAGATGAAAGTAGTTCTGGTGTTGATTGTTTTGCTGTACAACCTGTAAACAGTG
>CAMZNQ010000333.1 GCA_947313765.1 uncultured Sulfurovum sp. | reverse complement strand
AGTTCAATTTGATTTATATAAAGCGATGCAGAGAAGAGATGTAGAGGTTATTGAGCCTATTTTTAAATCACTCTTAGCCTCTATCGCCTACAATAATTTTACAAATAATAAAATAGAAAACTATGAGGGTTTTTACTCTTCAGTAATTTACGCCTACTTTGCAGGAGCAGGGTTTGAGAGAGTCGTAGCAGAAGATGTAACCAGTGATGGAAGAATTGATTTAAGTGTATTTCTTGATGATATGCTCTACATCTTTGAATTTAAGGTAAACCAAAAGGGTGCATTGGAGCAGATTAAAGAGAAGAACTACCCTCAAAAGTACCAAACTAAATTTTCAGATATCTTTATTGTAGGGATTGAGTTTGACTCTAAGAGTCGGAATATTGTTAATTATGAGTGGGAGAAGTTGGGGTAGCATGTGACATGGTCACATGCTAATTTTAAAGTCAAATTAGATTTAAACAGCAGGTTTGTTCTATTATCTACGTGAAAAATAGGCTTTTTTAACAGCTTGTGCCAATTGATGAACAGCCATAACATAGTGGTCTCTAGGATTATATCTTGTAATGGCATAGAAGTTTTTTGTTCCCCACCACAACTCATCTCTTGAATATCTACTCAATTTAATAAGAGATACATCTCCTCTATATCCATAAAAATTGGATGTTGGTCTCATTCCTAGAGATAGTAGATGTCTTTGAGAGTAGTTTGTTTTAAATCCTGTTGCCAATCCATAAAATCTTTTTTTATTATAGTCAACTCTCATAGCTACAGGAATACTCTTATCCCATTTTCCTCGCTCTACAAAGTATTTAGCAATAGAGCCGATTGCATCTGCTTTATTGAAAAGATTAATATGTCCATCTCCATTAAAATCAACAGCATGTTGTCTAAATGCAGTAGGCATAAATTGAGATAGACCAAAAGCACCTGCATAAGAGCCTTTTATCATTTGTGGGTCAATTTTTTCATCTCTTAACATAAGTAGGTAACTCTCTAGTTCCCCTGTAAAAAATTTAGAACGTTTTGTATACTCTAAAGCTAATGTTGTTAAGGCATTTAATACTGAGTGTGTACCTGTATAACCACCAAAGTTTGTCTCTACTCCAATAATACCAATAATATATTCAGGTGCAACACCATACATCATGGAAGCTTTATTTAGATAAGATAAGTTTTCTCTCCAAAATGCTACACCTTTATTTATGCGAGAAGATGTTAAGAAGTTTGCTCTATATTTATCCCAAGAACCTACAGTAGTTGTTTTACTATATACACTAGGTTTTAGATATTTATCTAATGCCTCTTTATCTCTATCTACTGTGGAAAATATAGTATTTAAAGTATATCTATCATAGTTATATTTAGATACCATTTTATTAATAAAATTTTTAAGTTTATAGTTATTTCTATAAGCACCACCAAGGTATCTGCTACGAGCAATAGTATATTCTGGTGGTCTTTTATCTACAACCTCTATATTATTAAAAGGAGAGTTTCTATTTACAATAACTGGTTCTTGTCTAATATTTGGTGGAGGAGTATAGTTTGGAATTGTCATTGCTCCTCCAATTACAGGAGAGGGGTTATTTACAACAACTCTATGATTATTGTTTGTTGGTACTTTTACTGATATGCCCTCTTCTCTTTTTACACAACCAGTGCTTAGAATCAGTAGAGATATAACTATTAAAAAATTTAATTTTCTCATAAAAAAATCCTTTTTTACTGAATTCTAACATAAGATTGTGAATAAAAGTTGTTTTTTTATCTAAAGATAACTATTTTTAAATTTAACATAACGCTTTGCAGAAGCATATAGCTCTGCAACCTCTTCATCTGTTAGTTCACGTACTCTTTTAGCAGGAGTTCCCATAATAAGGCTTCTTGGTGGAAAAACTTTATTTTTTGTTACTAATGAACTTGCTCCAACAATGGACTCTTTACCAATAACTGCACCATCTAAGATTGTAGCAGACATCCCAATAAGACAAGCATCTTCAATGATACAACCATGTAGCATTACCCTGTGTCCTATGGTTACATCATTTCCTATGATAGTTGGATTTCCATCACTCATATCCTCTTTTTTATGATGTGTAACGTGTACCATTGACAAATCTTGAATAGATGTTCTATCTCCAATTGTAATGTGATGTACATCTCCACGAATAACAGTTCCAAACCAGATGGAGCAATCTTCTCCTATGGTAGTTCTTCCAACAACTGTTGCACCCTCTGCTACCCATGCTCCTTTTTTAAGAGTTGGAGTCCACTCTTTGTATTTAATTAACATTTTTAATCCTTTAAGACTTTTTTAGCTATCTTTTCTACATAAGAGGGAGTCTTTTTTTTACTTTGATTATGTATCTTAGTAATATACTCCTCTAAAATCTCATGATTGTTAATTACTTTATCGTCATTTTGCTTAACCTGTTTATATTCTCCTGAACTTTTTAGCTTCCATCTTAAAACATTGTCTTGAAGTTGCAAAGAGAGTATCTGTTTAATCTTCTCTATTAATGGTATATCTACCACAGGTGTTAGAATCTCAATTCTACGGATAAGGTTTCTTGGCATTAAATCAGCAGAGGAGATGTAACATTGATTCTCATCATGTTTAAAGTAGTATATTCTTGGATGTTCTAAATATTTACCAATAATAGAGTAGACAGAGATATTTTCACTTATCCCTTTTATTGCTGGTCTAAGTGTACAGATACCACGAATAATAAGCTCTACTTTACACCCTTTCATAG
>CAMZNQ010000332.1 GCA_947313765.1 uncultured Sulfurovum sp. | reverse complement strand
AATAGATTTAATCATTAGAAATACAGCCTATAAGGTAGCCGTGCGAGAAGAGAGCCTCTTTTCAATGAAAGATTTTTTAGAGGAGATTGAGAAAGAGTTAGGTACAAGTTTTGAAGGTAGTAAGAGTATGGGGTTTAGGATTTAACTATTTTAAAAAATAAAAAGGTGTAGTCAGTGACTACACCCTACAATATATCTTACAATTTAGCACCTGTTCCGTAAATCAGCTCTTATAACTCCTCTTCATGCCACTCTTGAGTATTACACTCTCTAAAAGAGGTTAAAGATTGGTCTATCTCATAGTCCCAATGAAGTACAATAGGATGGATTGTTGCACTTTTATGAGTACGGCTATATATATCAACACCTAATCGTACCCTTTGATACTCATGAAATTCTTCAGAGAAAGAGATAAATAGAACATCTGCATCTGATTTTTGGTGAAGTCTATCGTTGGCAAACTTTGCAACAATATCTAAAAAGCTTGTTAGGATTAGACCACATCTAGGAATAATCTTTCCATCATCATTAATAAATCCTGCAGCTAAATCATGTTTATAGTCATCATCTTTGAGGTAGGCTTTTCCATCAATATTGATAAAACTATTAGCAAGTTCGCTATTTTTCTTTAGTGCTTTAAAAGCTCTATTTTTTAAATTTCTCTCAGATACTACTCTTAGTGACTCTGAACGAATATACTTCTGCCCTTCAACTAACTCATTCATAAAAGTCTCTGAATCTTGACCATTATCATCATCAAGATTATTTAGTAGTATAATTGGAATAATTTTAAATTTATGTTGATGTTTTTTAATTATTTGACCACAGAGTCTATTTGCAAAACTCATATTACGTTTTGCCCAATCTCTATTTTTTTCCTCTAAAGGGAGTGAAAAATGTGCAATCTCTAAAACAATAATAGTATATTTATCTCTATTTTCTAACTTTTTATCTATAAGAGTTAATAGGTTATCCAATTTTTCGTTTGACCACTCTTCATAAGAGATAGTAGGTTTTATATATTTTTTAGAATTAAGAGGTGCAATACATGTTCCGATGGGTTATCCTTTGAAATTTTCGTACCATAGTTGGAAAATAAAAATTCTCCATAGCTTATATTTATATGAATCATTACCATTATAGAAACTGTCTCTAAGATTAATGATAAAAGAAGTATAAAATATTTTATCTTCGGTTAACCTTTTCTCATTTATCTGTTCATAGAGTAACTCTTTAAACTCATTTCTCATCCATGAGGAAAAAGGAATATCAAAACCACTTTTAGGACGGTCAAGTAGAGATTTTGGAATATATTGATGTGCAATCTCTTTTAAGATATACTTTTTAATACCATTTTTTATCTTAATTGAGCTAGGGATAGTTGCCATATATGAGATTAGATTTTCATCTAAAAATGGGGTATGTAGAGATATATCACATCTATTCATTGCTCCATAACTCTTAACTAACTCACCATCTATCATACTTGTTTTAAAATATGTTCCAATAATCTCATCTACTGTCTCTTCATAACCATTAAAATCAATCTCATCAAATGTTGTCTTAATCGGCTCTTGGTAGTTTTTAACTAAAAGTTTAAGTTCATCTTCTCTAAATAGAATATTTCTAGCTTCTACTGTTTTTGAAATATTTTTTGAAGATAGAACTTGAAGAAGTTTCACATATTTTGTGGGTAGATTATAAATTTTTTTCAAATAGGGTATATTTTCAAGATGAATTTTTTTAAGAGGATATAAGATATTTCTTCTTATCGGATAAGAGATATTATGAATATTTTGAAAAAATTCTGTATCATCAGCTGTTGCAAAAACCTCATCTCCTCCATCTCCTACAAATATATCTTGAATACTATTTTGTTTAATAAGTTCTGCTGTCAATACAGTAGGTGTTGCTCCATACTCTGCAAATGGTTCATCATATATTTTAGAGAGTTTAGGAACAATATCTAAGGCATCTTTGCCTGTAAAATAGTGTTCATGATGCTCTGTACCTATATGATTAGCAATTTTTTTTGCATCTATTGCTTCATTAATCTCTTCTTGATTAAATCCAATTGTAAAACTATCTATCTTTTTAGAACTACTCTCTTGTAATATTCCCGCAATGGTAGAACTATCATAGCCTCCACTAAGAGAAAGAGATACTCTTTTATCTTCAGGATAGATAGTCTCAATTGACTCTTTTAATAGTTTATGTGCATTCTGTATTATATTATGCTCTGTTTCATCTATTTTAGGCTCTTTATAGGACTCCTCTAATCTCCAATATGATTTTTCATTAGAGCTATTATTTTTTAAGTTAAACTCTTTATAGTGAGCAGATTTAACTTTATAACACCCTTCTAGTATGGTATTTGGTTGTAATGTTGAGCCAAATTGAAGATATGA
>CAMZNQ010000331.1 GCA_947313765.1 uncultured Sulfurovum sp. | reverse complement strand
AAAAAAACTATTGAAAAAGCTTTTAGCTTTCTCTTTTACTCTATCCACTTTGATTATGGAGTTTAACTCCTTATTTAATTGATATTTTAAAATCTTTTTTATATCTATGGAGATATGAGGCTCCCTTAGTCTACCATCAATATCTCCATAAAACCTTTTCCCTCCTACCTCTAACTCTATGGTTGAGTTAATAGACTCCTTTCTAATATCTATTTTTATATCATTTAAATATATGTGTTCTCTTTTATTATCAATTTTTAACATTGCATATAGAATAGAATCTCTATATCCCCCAATAAAAGAGCTATTATTATAAGTATCCTTCAAAATATCAAATCCTGTTAAGTTAAAAATCTTATCACTCATAGATGTTTTTATAAATCTTGTATCTTTTAAATTTATATCAAATGTTCCTATATTTTGATTAACATCAAAATCAATATAACCATAAAGTCTTGAAGAGATAGGAGATTTATAATGGGTATGTTCTACTATTTTAAGTAGATAGATACCCTCTAAATCTATTTTTAATTTATGATTAGCATATATATATTTAATGAGTCCACCAAAGCTATCACTTTTGCCTTTAACTATTAAATCTCTTTTATGATACTCAATATCTCCACTACTCTTAAATATTTTACTATAAATTAAATTATACTCTGCTCTACCAACATGTTGAATGCTACTATAATATCCATTTGTAATATTTACATCAACCTCTCCAGCAACAGAGCCTCTTTTTTTAAAAAAAGTCAAAAGTTTTCTGCTATTAGCATTGTGTAACTCAACATTTACCTCTTTAAACTCTTTATATATTTTAACAAAAGAGAAAGAGATATCTCCTCCAAACATATCTCCACTACCAACTACTTTAGGTTCTAAACAAAATCCTAATATCTTTCCCTCTATATCAATACTATCTTGAGTATTGATACTCTTATATCTAAACTTATCTCCAAATATATGATATTTCATATCTAAATTAGATATATCGAAAACTCCATATATATCCATCTTTGCATCTCTATTTATGTTCATTTGAATAGTTATTTTTGGATAATCATCTATGTTTAATGAAGTTATTTTTATCTTATTTGTTTTGTTGGATAATAGATAAGATAAACTTTTAGAGATAACATCAATTCCCATTGATGTTTTAAACAAAAAGATATATGAGATTATAATAAGAAAGATAAATATTAGAATTTTTTTAAAAAAAGATTTCATCTATCTCTCCTAGATATTTAAAGCGTAGTTTAGCATAATAAATATATTAATAATGATTTTTTTAATAAAATTGGATATGTATATCCTTAATCATATTTCGATATAATCGCACAAATAAATTTTAGAATATAAAGAGAAAATATGTTTGATACCCTAACCAATAGTTTTAAAGGTGCAATAGATAAGATTCGTTTTTATGATGATGATAAAGCTTTAAAAAAAGCATTGACAGAACTTAAAAAATCCCTTTTAAAGGCTGATGTTCACCACAAAGTTGTAAAAGAGCTTCTCTCTAATGTTGAAAAAGAGGTTAAAGGGAATGTTGGAAAAGAGAGCTTTTTAAAAGCATTAGAGAAAGATTTAACCCGTATTTTAACAGCAAAAGGAAATCAAGGGTTTGTCTTTGCTTCAAAACCACCAACAATTGTTTTAATGATTGGTCTGCAAGGTTCTGGTAAAACAACTACCACGGGTAAATTGGCATATTTTTTAAAAGAGCAAAAGAAGAAAAAAGTTTTAATTGTTGCAGGAGATTTACAGCGTTTAGCTGCCGTTGAACAACTTCGTCAAATATGTGAGCAGATAGATGTTACTCTAGTTGCAGATGAGAATAAAACACCTAAAGAGATTGTAAAAGAGGGGATTAAAAAAGCCGAAAAAGAGCTTTATGATGTTGTTTTGATTGATACTGCTGGACGTTTAGCAATTGATGATGAGTTGATGGATGAGTTGGCTAACATTAAAAAAGTTGCTAATCCTGATGAACTTTTTTACGTGGCAGATGCGATGACAGGAATGGATGCTGTTAGAACGGCAAATACCTTTAAAGAGAAGATTGGGATTACAGGTGTTGTTCTAAGTAAATTTGATGGAGATTCAAAAGGTGGGGTTGCTATGGGTATTGCCCACCAAGTTGGTGTTCCTCTTCGTTTCATTGGAGCAGGTGAGAAGATGCCTGATTTGGAGCAGTTTATTCCTGAACGAATTGTATCTCGTCTTATGGGTTCTGGAGATTTAGAGTCTCTAGCAGAAAAGACAGCCAATATTATAAGTGAGAAGAAAGCAAAACAACTCTCTAAAAAAATCAAAAAAGGTAAGTTTAACTTTAATGACTTTTTAGAGCAGATGGAGTCAATGAAAAAGTTAGGTTCAATGAAATCTATTATGGGAATGATTCCAGGAATGGGTGGAATGGCAAAACAGCTTGGAGACATGGATTTGGAAAATTCCCAAGAGGTTAAACAGATTAAAGCACTTATTAGTTCTATGACTCCAAAAGAGCGTGAACATCCTGAACTTTTAAACAATACAAGAAAAAGAAGATTGGCTTCTGGTGCTGGAATGAGTCAAATGCATGTAAATAGAGTCTTGAAACAGTTTAAAAATGCAGGAAAAATGGCAAAACAGCTATCTAGCAAAGGTGGAATGAAGCATATGCAACAGATGATGCAACAAGCACAAGGTGGTGGAATTCCACGATAGAGTATAAATTGTTTCACAAATTCTAAAAATTTAATGGGTGTAGAGATAAAAGAGAGCCAAATTTGGTTACTCTTAAGAACTTTTTCTCTATAATTGCAAAACTTTTTTAGAATCTTTTTTTCTAAAAACATTATCAAAATAATTACAAGGGTATTAATATGGCAAGAAGATGTGATGTAACAGGAAAAGGTCCATTGGTTGGAAACAATGTATCTCATGCTAACAATAAAACTAAAAGAAGACAACTACCAAACTTACGTTCTGTAAAGATTACGTTAGAAGATGGTACAACAAAGAAGATTAAAGTTGCAGCGTCAACTCTTAGAACAATGAAGAAAAAAGCAGCAGAAGCTACAGCTGAAACAACCGAGGCATAAATACTTCAAAATACTCTTTAACTACTAAAGAGTCCTCTCCCTTCTCTACTTTTAACTCATTTTAAAATTTTAACTAAATAAAGGAACAGATTAATGTTTAATCTATTTTCACTCAAAGGTGGGCTAGATAATGTCCAAGGATTCTATTGTGATGGTGTAAATGTAGGAATGAAAACCAACCCTGCCAATTCAGGTAGTTCAGATGTTGATGGGGATGTTGCTTTTATACGTTCAGATGTTCTTTGTGACATTACAGCACGATTTACAAACAATAAATTTCAAGCATCACCAATCAAACACTATCAAAAATATCCGAAAGATTTCAAAACAAACTTCATATTGCTAAACTCAAAAAATGCAAATGCTATGACAGGAGAGCAAGGGGTTAAAGATATTGATAATATTTTTGAAGAGTTAAGTAAATTTCAGACATTAGAGAATCCTATTATGTCATCTACTGGTGTAATTGGTTACAGACTTAATCAAGAGAAGATAATATCTGCTTTTGAAAAATTTGATTATGATGCTAAAAATTCAGATAAGACTGCTCGTTCCATTATGACTACAGATAAATTTAAAAAAGAGTTATCTTTTAGAGTAGAACTTGATGATGGAGGCTCATTTACAATAGGAGCAATATGTAAAGGGGCAGGAATGATTAATCCTGCTATGGCAACTATGCTATGTTTTATTGTAACTGATGCAGATATTCCAAAAGATGATATGGAAGAGTTATTAACAGGTGCTACAGAGGGGTCATTTAATCGCATATCTGTTGATGGAGATACCTCAACAAATGACACAATTATGCTTTTATCAAACAGAGTATCAAAAGCTTATAATAAAGAGGCATTTAAAGAGGCTCTAAATAAAATTACCTTTGAACTTGCTATGATGATTTTAAAAGATGGAGAGGGTGCAAACAAATTAGTAGCATTTGAGGTTAAGGGTGCAAAGAGCATAGAAGAGGCACAGAGAGCATCTATGGCTCTCTCAAACTCTCTACTTGTTAAGACAGCACTATTTGGAGAAGACCCAAATTGGGGTAGAATTGCTTCAACCATTGGAGCTAGTGGAGTTGAATGTGATGAGAGCAGATTGACTATACATTATGACAACTTACTAATCTACTCCGATAAACAGAGAGAACTAGACAAAGAGCGTGAAGATAGAGCCTTTTCAATAATGAAAAACAGCTCTTTTAAAGTCACTTGTGACCTTGGTTTAGGAGAAGGAGAGTATATCTCTTATGGGTGTGATTTATCTTATGAGTATGTTAAGATTAATGCAGAGTATAGAACTTAAATATAACTTAAATTATAAATGTAAAAAAAACAACAAGTAATTTTTAACTTTATTATACTTTATTTATACTATAATCTAATTATTAAAAATAATTGAATATGGAATATAATTTTGAATATAAGTATAAATAAAGTTTTAACTGTTTCATACTATAAAACAGCACTAATAAGTATCGCTTTAACCCTACTTATCTCTCCTCTATTATGGGTTATATCTGATTTTGATATAAACTGGGTTCTTCTTGCAAATATAATATCATTTACAGGTACATTGATTCTTATCTATCCCTTTGTAAATTATGTATATCCCTATATGGTAACTAAAACTGCGACATTTCTATTAACCTCCATTTTAACTCTTATCTCTATTTGGATTAATATGACAGCTATTGCATTTGCTCTTCCTCACTCTTACATATATGAAGCGATGTTAAGTGCAACTATTGAGAAGATTCTTATTATTATAATAACATATATAGTTGCTATAAACACACTAACACTTCCATTTCTTTATGAGGAGCGTAAGGTAAAGAACTTTTTTTAAAAATACCAAAACCAAGAGAGAGTTGCTCCACTCTCTTCTACCTCATCTATCTTTTTATAGCTATATTTTAAATTTAGAGCAGATTTTTGGTCAAAACTATAGGTAAAAAATGGTTCTACCTTATTTATCTCTTGATTAGATTCAAACCACTCTTTTGAACCGTTAATACCAAATTTTATATATTTAGAAGGATTGTAAAAGAGTCCACTATTGAGAGAGATACTCTTTTTATTACTCTTTCTATAATATATAGTTGGTGTTACTGTAGCATATCCATACAAATCATCTCTACCCAATGTAATTCCCCCTCCAGCTTTTAGGTATCCATATAGAGTATTATCAAATATACGTCTCCCACCCAATGCTACCTCCCATGATATTGGCTTAAAGATAGCATCTTGAATTGCATAAGATTTTATATCTAAAAAATCTATCTCTTTTAGTTTTAACTCTCTATCTCTATACTCTATAGATGTATCAAAAAAGCTAATGTATGCACCAGAGATATACCCTTTGTCATTATCATAAATATCATGATATGCTACCTTTGTTCGTAACTCAACTGCTCTATCTGTTAGATATGAAAAGGTACTCTTTGCAGATAGATGTCCATCTTTTGGAGAGGTTGGAGTTTTAATAGGCTCTCTTTCTACTTTTCCTAATCTACTTCTATATTTTAATATTTTTAGAAATTTTTGAAGATACTCTTTTTTTGAAATCTTATTGTCTGAACGTCTTATCTTTAGAAGTTCAGTTGCCAACTCTAATGATGCTATCTTCTCTCTTTTTGTTAGATTTTCAATAGTAGAGATGTTGTACTCTTCGCTTCTTGCAAACTTTAAAGCTATGCTATTACCCTCTATGGGTCTGCTAACTTCTAAAATCTCTTTTCGTTTAGAGGGTCTATATATACTATTTTTAACTAACTTTTCAGATATTATTGCTCTTAGTGTATCAATTGGGATTGCTTTATGGTTAAATTTATCTACTAAATTACTCTTTTGTGTAGCAATATCAATGAGCCAGAGTAGATTATAGGAGCAGTTTTCAGATAGAAAAAAGTAGTCTGCATAAAAATGACGAATCTCAAAGATATGAAGTACTAGTCTATCTATCTCCTCTTTTGTTAAATCAAGAGTATACTCCCAAACATCACGCTGTTCTAAATCTGAATACTCTTTTAACTTTTTGTAGTATGGGTCAATAGAGTATCTACCTTTATATCCACCAAATAGACCTTGATAGGCATATATAAAACCATTATCCTCTCTAGTCTGTGCAGCATAGTTGACAGCATAGGAGAGTAGAGGAGTATCTGGATTCTTATCTATGCGTAAAAATGTGTGACCAAATGCAGAGGCAGGAGAGTTTATGTGTGCTGATGCTAAAATCAATGTTACATATTTTGCACCTAAAGATTTTATCTCTTTTTTTAACCCTTTACATTTTGGAATATATATCTTCTCTCTTAACTCTGGAATCTCTTCTAAAATCCATCTTGAACGTGAGGGGTAGATGCAAAGAGTAGAGTTTTCATCATCACTTCTATCAGATATCATCTTTTTAATTGAGGCTTCTAGTTCTGATTTGGAGTTATATTTACCATCTTTAGCAAAGAAAAATTTAGGGTCATCTATCTCACTCTTTTTGTTTTTGAAGTGTAATAATCTGTGCCACTGTTGAGTATTTGAAAGTTTTTCTATCTGCTCTTGGGAAATATTTAGAATGGATGGCTTTAGAGTCGTCTTGTTCGAGAGTAAACTCTCCGATTCCCAAAAAAGCTTATTGTTTGAAAAAAGTGTTGCAGTGAAGAG
>CAMZNQ010000330.1 GCA_947313765.1 uncultured Sulfurovum sp. | reverse complement strand
GGAACAGTAATAACAGCATCTGTAATAGTCTCTCCAAGATATGCTTCAGCATCCTCTTTTAATTTCATAAGAATTTTAGATGAAATCTCTTGAGGTGTATAAGTTTTATCAGAAACTTCAATTGCACATGCACCATTTCTGTTTATAATGTGGTAAGGGAGTCTATCTTTTGCCTCTTGTGCATGTTCCTCATCAAACATCATACCCATAATTCTTTTAATAGAGTAAATTGTTTTTTCAGGGTTTGTAATTGCTTGTCTTTTTGCAGACTCACCAACTAAAACTTCACCTTTATCTGTAAATGCAACAATAGATGGAGTTGTATTTTTACCCTCTTTGTTTGCAATAATTTTTGCTTCACCGTTTTCAAATACACTCATAGCAGAGTTTGTTGTACCTAAATCAATTCCTAATACTTTACTCATTTTGTTCCTTAGTTATATATTTTTTTAATAATTGTGTTATTGTAATATTTTTTCAAATTAAAAAATGCTACTTATGTTGCATTTCTTAATATTTGCTCTATTTTGCTGTTGAAACCATTGCAGGTCTTAATAATCTATCTTTAATAGTATAACCTTTTTGAAGAACTTGAACAATCTCTCCTGCTTCATGCTCTTCACTCTCTACTTGCATAATAGCTTGATGAACATCTGGATTCATCTCTCCTACTGTCTCTACAACTTTTATGTGATTCTTTTCAAGTACTTTAATAAGTTGTGTATAGGTTAAATCTAGCCCCTCTTTAATCTTATTAAGCATCTCTGAACTCTCTTCACTACTAGTAGCTTCAATTGTTGCTAATGCACTATCAAAAGAGTCTACAACAGATAAAATATCATTTGCAAAACTCTCATTTGCATACGATACAGCAGTAGCTTTATCTTTTGCTAATAATCTTTTAGAGTTTTCAAAATCTGCATGTGTACGTAGATATTTATCTTCACATTTAGCAAGTTCTTCTTTTAGTTGAATCAACTCATTCTCTTCTGATTCGCTTACTTTAGTAGTCTCATTCTCCTCTTCAACATTAGGAGTATCAACAACCTCAGCGTCTATAGAATCTTTTTTATTCTCATTACTCATTTATAGATACTTCTCCTCTTCACTTAATTTAACAATCTTTAAAGATTTGGTGGATTATACATCATTGAGTATATTTTGTCAAGGTTGGGTTTATTTTTTTTAGGAAGAAAACCTTAGTCTAAGTGACTAAGGGTATATTTGAGGGAAAAGATTAGTTTCTGATTCCCATATCTGCTTTGATAGTTGCCCATCTTTTAAGGTCTACTTTTTTCAAGTATCTCATCAATCTTCTTCTTTGACCTACAAGTTTAAGTAGTCCTAATCTTGAAGAGTGGTCTTTTTTATTGATTTTTAAATGCTCTGTTAAGTACTTGATTCTCTCTGTAATTAATGCAACTTGAATCTCTGTAGAACCTGTATCGTTCTCACCTCTTGAATATTTAGCAATGATTTCTTGTTTCTTCGCCGTATCTAAAGCCATAATGACCTCCTGATTGGTAGTTTAATTTTTCATATAATATGAAATTGAAGTGACATTCTATCACTATTTTTTTAAATGTAGTTTACAAAGTAGCTTTAAGTAAATTAGAGTAAAATAGTCCTAATTAGAATTTAATAGATTATCAAGGAGAATATGAATAATGTTATTAACTAGAGCTAGTGAATATGCCCTACTATCACTTAGTATTATAAAAAACTCAGAAAAACCAAAAGGTTCAGAACAGATCTCCAAAGAACTCTCTATACCAAAAAGTTTTCTAGCTAAAATACTACAAGGTCTTGCAAAAGCTAAGATATTGGAGTCCAAAAAAGGGGCTCATGGTGGATTTGTTATGATTAGAAAAAGTAGTGAGATTTCTATTGCTGAAGTTATTATTGCTGCTGAAGGAAAAACACCTGCTGTTTTTGATTGTACTCAATACAGTACAACTTGCCCTAATGGGGCAATTGGAATGTGTGCCATTTCCCCCTTTTTAGTCAACTTTCAAACTAAAATAGATACATTTCTACATGAACTTACATTAGAGGATATTTTTAACAGATGAATATATACCACCTTTCCCATATTGACCTTGATGGATATGGATGTCAATACCTAACTCAAAACTGCTTCTCTGATGAAAATCAGAGTAAAATAGAATCATACAATGCCAACTATGGGCCAGAAGTAAAAGCGAGACTTGAAGAGATTATAAACTCTATTAAACGTGAAAAGTTTATGGGAAAAGATGATATTGAACATATTATTTTAGTAACTGATTTAAACTTAACACCAAAAGAGGCAAAGTGGCTAGAAAAAGAGGCTATGGTTGTTGGAGCAAAAATTCAACTACTTGACCATCATGGTTCTGGAGAAAAAACAGCACAACAGTATGCTTGGTATAAACTAGATACCACAAAATCTGCCACACTTATCACTTATGAATGGTTAAAAAAACATTATAGTTTTGATAAAGAGGAGAAGTTTTCTAAAGTTGTTAAAGCCATAAATGCCATAGATATTTGGATAAGTGATGATGAACTCTTTGAGTTTGGAAAAGTAGGCTTAGGAATGATAAGTGGAGCTAGAGAGATAAATCGTATACTATTTCCAAATGAAGATAGAGCATTAAAACTCTCACTAATAGACTCCATGAAAAAACATGTTGAAAGAGAGAATGCCCACATTGAACTTGATAATAGTCTACACCAACTAAAAAAAGAGTTTTTCAAACAGAAAGAGGATAATACAAAAGATAATTTAGTTGCACTCTATGTAACACAACTACTAACTGCCGATAAAAAACGTCTTATTATTGAGTATCGTGGTGCAAAAGGTATCTTGGGCTACAATCTAGGAAACACCTCCATTTTAGGAAATACCTTTTTAGTAGAGAACCCTGACTTTGACTTTTATATGGACATAAACTACAGAGGAAACTTCTCATTACGTTCAAATAATAAGATAGATGTCTCTAAAATGGCATCTGAGATTGGAAATGGTGGAGGACATCCAAATGCAAGTGGAGGTAAGATAAAGGATTACAAAGACTCCTTTACCTATTCAGAGATTAAAGCTTTTGTTCAAGAGTATATTGATGAACAAATATCTTAATTTGATATATTTTTTAAATATCTATCAATCCCCTCTGCAATCCCTTTTGAGAGAAGATTCCTATAATAGTTATTCATAAGATTTTCTCCCTCTGTGGGATGTGTAATATATCCTACCTCTACCAAAATAGCAGGCATTTGAGCCCCAACTAAGACCCAAAAGTTCGCTGTTTTTACTCCACTATTATCTACATTACCAAATGAACTAAGTAGAGTTGAGACCATATTTTTACTAACATCCAATGCTAACTTATGAGATTCAACTATCTTTTCACGACTAATTAAAGATAGATATGCATTTTTAGTATATAAATCTTTCCCCTCAAACATAACAGCATTCTCTTTTTCTGCTGCTTTTTTAGCTCTATCTGTCTTTGCAGGAGATAGGTAATATACCTCTAAGCCTTTAAAAATATCTTAAACTTTTTTATTGGGTGCTGCATTGGCATGAACAGAGACAAATATATCTGCCATCTTTTTATTTGCAAACTCTGTTCGTTTAGGTAATTTTACAAAATTGTCATCATCACGAGTCATATATACAACATAACCCTTCTTTTCTAATCTTTTTCTTAACTTTAAGGCTACAGAGAGTACCACCTTTTTCTCTTTTTTATCACCACAACAACTAGCACCTACATCTTTTCCACCATGACCTGCATCAATAACTATAATCTTTTTCTTAACAATAGGCTCTTTTTTAAATATCATCTTAGAGATAGAAGATAGGATTGACTCCTCTTTTTTAATAGTTTGTTTCTTATCTTCTAACTTTTTTTCTACTTCTATTGGTTTAATATCCTCTTTTTTATTAAGCTCTTTAGGGGTTTTTTTCTCTTCTGCTCTATATTTATAAGGGGTAGAGTCCAAACCATAAATGAGAGGAATAAATAGATTTTTACCTTTATACTCATATCTATTTAAATCTTTCTCTTTAGATTTGATTACAACTCTTAAAACCAAGGGAGAGTGTTGTCCCATTCTAAATGACTCAATAGTTCTAAATGTATGATGAGATATTCCTTTACCTTTTGGTAGAGTTGCACCATGAATATCATAAACATACTTTGCTGTTCCATCTGATTGTGGTAACTTAAAGTAAGTTACCCTCTCTATATCTGACTCAAATGTTAATTTCATCTCTCCTAAACGAATCTTACTCTTGACAAAG
>CAMZNQ010000329.1 GCA_947313765.1 uncultured Sulfurovum sp. | reverse complement strand
ACCAAATAGCGATTATAAGCAATGTTTTGAATCATGTATACTATCAACTGAATTTATTGACTATATGCAAATAAGAGCATTTATAAGAGACTATGAAGCACATAATCACATAGGACTATTCAACTTTGACAAACTAAAAGAGTTACACCCATCTCTAAAAGTTCGAGGGAAAAGAAACGTTCTATTTACCAACACAAAAACAGCATATAATATCTCTGTAAAGTGGAGTGGTAATAAAGGTTGGTTCTCTGTAAAAGGGACAAAGTCGAATATTGGAGCATTTTTAAAGAGTAATAAGCCTACATCAACCCTTATACTAACAGAGGGGTTAAAAGATGCTATAAATGCTAATATAGCCTTTCCAAATACAGATATATTATCTGTAAATGGAAAATCAAACACTTACAATTTTAAAGCACATGATATTAGTTTGGAAGATTATAAATATATAATTTTTGCCAATGATAAAGATGTAAAAGAAGAGCTTATTAAGATGTTACCAATTGAACATAAAAAGCACTACAAAAAAATAAAGTGTATTGATTGGAATCTGGTTGAAGATAAAAAGCTAAAAGATTTGACTGATATTATAGAGAATAACATAATAACAGAGTGTAAAACAAAGAGAGAATTAAGTCGCAAATCACTATCTCATTTAAAAAAACTATTAGACAAAAACAGTTTCTTAGAAGAATACGCAAATCTAAGAGCAATAGAAGCTACAAAGACACTTAACATGGCTATTGAGATAGACAATAAAGAAATGGCAATGAGAGCTATTAAGACACTGTATATGTTTAATGGAGATTTGAAAAAAGGAGCTAAATACTATTTAAAACTACAAAACAAAGTAAGCAATAACAATGAATTAGTTTTGAATCTAAAAAGTAGCAATAGACTAAGTGATTACATAGAAGAGCTTACTAAGCATATTCAATCCTCTGCAACTCTTCACACATTTCTAAATGCACCAACAGGCACAGGCAAAAGCTATGTGTCTCTTCAACTACTACCAAAATATTTTAAAAATATAATAATAGTTGCTCCTTTGAGAATGGTTACAAACGAGCATGGAGGACTCAACACAGTATATACAAATGTCAAGTTTGATACTAATTATCAAGCGATTCAAGCAGATATGAATAGTAACTATATAGCTATTACAACGGACATTTTTACAAAGCTACAATCAAGATATAAGCATGAGTTTGAAGAGCGACTAAAACAAGCAGATTTAATTATTTTTGATGAGCAACATTTGTATTATGATAGTTTAGGATTCCGAGATGAAACGGTTGTAAAATGCTATGATTACATATTGAATCAAACACACTCTAAAACTCTGTTTATGTCAGGAACACCCATAATCCCAAATAGAAAAGATGTCTCTTTGATAACAGCTAAAGTTATGGAGCAAAACAAAGAGAACATTAATTTTTTCTACAATCCTTTTGAATCTACTAATGAGATTGTCAAAAGCATAGAAGAGCAACAGAAAAAAGGCTCTGTTTTAGTGTATGTTAATAGTCGAGCAAAAGTTAAGGAAGTTGCAGAGATACTAAACAATAGCAATATCAAAACACTCTCTATCACAAGTTGGGATTACGTCCTAAACGGCGAGAAAGTAGATGATAAAATACTAGATGGAGATTTAGGAAACATTGTCTATATCTCAACTACAAAGGCAACGACTGGAGTAAATTTCAAACATTTAAAGAGCATATATCAATATGGCACACCGTACACACCAAATACATTTATTCAGCTAGTAGCACGTTTGAGAAGTGGTGGTAGCTATTTTCTTCTATCTCCTAAATATGCACAAAATAAAGAGCAATATCACGCTAAAAGAGCAATAGGGTTATCATTAGCTTTTAAGAGGTTAGCAGTTAAAAAACTAAGCAATAGCTTTTATCAAGATGAATTCCAAAAGTGGCTAAATAATTTTGTTCTACTCTCGCACAATGACAAAAATCTAAAAGGCTTTATGAAAACATATAGTGAAGCTTTTAAGCTCATAGAATCAAAGGGATTAGGAAAGTTTAATGAAGATAACAGTGATTTTATTATCTCTTCTTTTAATCCCAACAACATAGAAGAGCTATTTCAGTTTGATGATAAAAATGAAT
>CAMZNQ010000328.1 GCA_947313765.1 uncultured Sulfurovum sp. | reverse complement strand
TCCTTTAGATATGATTGATTATTATGTTAAAAAATTAAATTCAAAACTAATTACTGATAATATTTTAAAAAACTTAACAACAAATATTCTTTCAGATAATATACTAGAACTTACCTATACTGATACAGTTGCAAAAAGAGCCAAAGAGGTTGTAGCAGAAATTGCGAAGAAGTTTAGAGAGGTAACCCTTGTTAAAAAGACATCTGAGTTGAAAAAAAGATTAAGTTTTTTAAGTAGCCAAATTGAGGTTATTGAGAAACAGTTAGAAGGAGAGGGAAAGAAGTTAAAAACTTATCAAAAAGAGAGTCAAACTTTATTTACGGAAAAAAGAAATAATAAAATTATTTTAGAAAAATTAAGTGAAAAAAAAGAACTACTTAAAAAATTAAAATTACAATTTAAAGTATTAACTGAATTTCAAAACTCATTAAAAATAGGAGATATTAATAGTCTATCCTTACTAAATAGTGGTATTAATATTGGTTCATTTAAAGTACTCATCAAGCGTTTTAATGAAGTTGACATGGAGTTAAAAGAGATGCAACTACAGTCACAAAATATTGAAAAAGCATTAACAAAACGACCTCAACTAGAACATATTATTGAACGGTTACAAAAGGAGAAGAGCAAATTAGAGGAATTAAAGTTTGAGTTTACATCTAGTCATCCAGAAGTAATAGAGTCAAATAATAAAATTATTAATATGAAAGAGTATATTCGTGACTATATATCAGCCGATATTCAAAGGCTTCATGAAAGTAAAACTTTAATTTTAAATAAAATAAATATAAATGTTATTACAACACGTAAAAATATAGGAAATAGATTAAAAATATTAAAAAGCGATATTCAAAGTGAAAATAGATTAATAAAAACTATACCAGAGAAGAGTCTAACAGTACAAGAGCTAAAACGAAAGTTTGTACTTAGTGAAAATACATACACCTTTTTACTTCAAAAAAAAATGGATACAGAGATGGCACTAGCCTCTATTATTGAAAATACAGAAATTATTGAGATGGCAAAAGAATCAATTAAACCTATTAAACCAAATAAAAAATTAATTGTTATTGTAGGATTTATAATTGGATTTATATTAGCTATTTTTTATGTTTTACTAAACAGAAGTAAATTTGATAAAATTCATAATGAAGATGATATTAAAGAGTTGACTAACTTAGAAATTTATGGTAGTTTACCTAAGAAAAAAGATAAACAATTTTTTGAAGAAGAAATACGAAATATACGAACTAATTTACAACTTGTTATATCTAAGGATATAAAATGTATAAATATTTTAATATCTTCTACTGTACCAAGTGAGGGTAAAACAACAATAGCTGCAAACTTAGCAGAGAGTTTCTCTCAAACTAAAAAACGGGTACTTATTATGGATTTAGATTTAAGAAAACCTAAACTATATAAAGAGTTAAACTTAAGCAATAAACTAGGTATGACTCAATATTTATCTAGTGATATTCAAATAGAAGAGTGTGTTCAAGAGGTTAATGATAATTTAGACTTTTTTCCAGCAGGTGCAGTACCATATAACCCATCAGAACTCTTAATAAGTGAAAAGTTTGAAAATACTATTAAAGAACTTTCTTTAAAATATGAATACATATTTTTTGATACACCACCCATAGGTTCCGTGATTG
>CAMZNQ010000327.1 GCA_947313765.1 uncultured Sulfurovum sp. | reverse complement strand
AGTATAGGAATTAACCTTAAAGCTGATGCAGATGAACCTGAGTGGAAAGTACATATTCCAAAATCAAATATTGACCAAGTCATTGAAGCTTTACAAAAAGCAAAAGAGACACTTTAAAATAAATTTCAAGGAAAAGAATAGATGAACAAAATAGTTAAAACAGTTACATGTGGATTAATCTTAGCACTAGCAACAACACAATCTCTAACAGCAGAAGATAAAGAAATTACAATCCAAGAGATGGAGGTAAATCTTGCAAAATTAGCAAAAGAGATTTCAGAAGAGAAAGTAAAACTATATCAAAAAGAGTCACTTCTTAATGATATGAAATTAGCTCTATTAAAAGAGAAACAGAACAAAAAGTAGATAGAGTTTAAAACTCTATCTAAATATCTTAGCACAATCTTTTATAATCGCACCTGGTATTGTTGCAATTGTCATAAATGCTTCCATTGTTAACTGTGGATACATTAATGCTAAGTAGTATTTAGGCTCTAATATTTTAGCCTCTCCATTCTCTATAATAATCGGATATGGTAACATTCCTGCATTATTTGTACCAATTCTTTTTGGAAACTTAGATGTTCTTTTACCAAGCTTTACACCAATAAGTGTTGAACCATTTGGTAATTTAAATTGAAAGAGAACTTTTTTCTTATTCTTTTTCTTATTCAACTTAGCTAGTAAATCATCTCCACGACCTACAACTTCCATATCTTTATAGAACGGCATACCATCCATAAATTGATAGTTTGGCAAAAGAGAATATTTTAACTTATCTAATGAGTTTCTTGCTTTTGGAAACTCTTTAAGAATAGTTCCTAAAATATCTTTAGCTCCTGATTCATCAAAATCTGTCTGCATCATAGCCTTAGCTAAATAGAGTGGATTTGTTATGCTAATCTGTTTGTTTTTTGGGTCTATCAATAGACGTAATGTTCCTAAGAAACCACTATTTGGATTAGATGCCATCTTTTTCAATTTGTCATTTGTAAAGACAATGGAGATTAACTTTTTCTTCTTATCTAATGGAAAAGAACCTAAAACTTCAAATCCTGCATTTTTTAACTTATCTGTAGCTGTTTTTACATCAATCAAATCAGCTCTTAAATAGGCAGATATTCTACCTTTATCTACATCTCCAACTTTAGATTTTGAGTTAGATAGAGTTAAACCTTTTCCATCTTTACCATAACGTTGTTCTGAAGTTAAATAGTCTGGTGGCATACGTTTTGAAAAGTTAATGGTACGGTTATCTGTTTTTACAGACTTACTATTGCCATTTGTAGTTAACGTTATGGGTACTGGAACTTTAGGAATAACAATAGATACTACTTTACTCTTCTTCTCTACATTTTCTGTTTTTTGAACTTTTTGAACTTTCTCTACATTTTCTATTTCAGACTCTTTTTTACTCTCTACTACTTGTTTTGGTTCTAAAACTTTTTGAGTTGTCTTTGCTAAAGCTACAGCAATAGCAGAAGGGTTAAACTTCTCCTCTGGTGTCTCTTTTAAAGGGTTAACATTTTCAACAGATTTCATTCCAAAAGCAGTTAAAATTTCAGGAATTTCTCTATCTAGCTTTTTAACTAATGCAACTCGTGAAGCCTCTTTTACACCTAATGTATCCATAATATTAATTAACTTTGGCATACCAACTACTAACTTGTTGCTACCTTTTTTTACATACATATACATTGAACATGGAGCGAAAAGTCCTGCATCTGGTCTTGCTCCTTTGTTATCAAACATATTATAAGAGTACTCTAAATGACAAAGAGAGTATCCCCAAAAAATATCAAATGTATCATCTAATACCTCTTCTCCCTCATCTGTTGCTTTAAAATCATGAAAACCTGCAATTAGATACTTCTTATCTATAAAAGCCATCTCAAACTTATTTTGAAACTCATCAATAAAATCATCCATATCATCTGGACGCTCAAAAGTGTACTCAAAATTTAACATATTATCTTTTGAAAGTTTAGTATAGGTCTTATATGATTTTTTATCTACTCCAAACTCTTTATCCAATAAATCGTCTAAAGGTTTAAATGAAGCAATAAACTTCTCTCTTACATCTTTATCTGAAATACCAATAATATCTAAAATAGCCTCTGGTGTAAGGTGTCCAACATGTGTTACTTTTTCATCTAGTTTTTTATGAATCAACATGTTGAATGGTGCAAATCCTGCTAAACGAGGGTCTATTTTAAATAGAGGCATAACATTTGAGTCATTTACAACGGGCAAAAAGCTTAAAATGTCTAATATTGTAGAACCATATTTACTTTTATATTGGTCATTTACTCTATGATGTGGGTCAGCAGAGTTAAAACCTATTTTTGGTAGCTCTTCAGCAACAATTTTATTGTATTTAGCCTCTGCATTTCCATCTATTGTATAGAAAACAGCTAATTTTTTTGTTGTATCAGAGAGGAGTGATGAAGGTAGAATAAAAAGCATCATACCAAAAACTAATAGCAATCTTTTGAGAGTTATTTTATATTTAAAATACATTGTTATCCCTTTGTAGTGTTTATATTATAATTATAATAACATTTTTTGATATATATAATAAATATATATTTGTTATTTTTATATTAAGATAATTAAAGCTACTAAAGGTTACGAATTAAATATGGAGAGGAGATAGAGTTATCAGTAAAACTGATAACCCTGTTGAGAGAAGTAAAGATAAGACTATTTTTTATCTTCTGCTGTATCTTTAACATTTGTAGATGCTGTATTAGAAACATCATTTGCATCATCTGAAACTGTTTTAGCTGTATCAGTTGCATCATTTGAAACAGTTTTAGCTGTATCAGTTGCATCATCTGAAACTGTTTTAACTGAATCTTTTGCATCTGTTGTAGCTGTTTTAGCTGTATCTGTTGCATCATCTGAAACTGTTTTAACTGAATCTTTTGTATCATTTGAAACTGTTTTAACTGAATCTTTTGTATCATTTGAAACAGTAGTTACATTTGTTGTTGTATCTTTAGAGATAGTTTTAGTAGCATCATTAACATCTTTAGATACAGAGATAGCAGAATCTTTCATATCTTTAGAAGCGATAGTTGAAGAGTCTTTTAAATCTTTTGTTGTATTTGAGATTGAATCTTTTGTATCTTCTGCTAACTCAACTACTGAATCTCTACTATCTTTAGATGTTGAAACCTCTGCTGTTTTTAAATCATCAGATACTTTAACTGAAGAGTCTTTTACATCAGAACTTACATTTGTAACTGTTCTTTCTGCAGATTTAGAAGTCTCAACTGCACCATCTTTCAATGACGCTACTGAATCTTTTGCATCTTTACTCATAGATGTCGCTGCATCTTTCATATCTTTAAACATATCTCCAAAAGAGAAGTCTGCTGACGCTGTTGTTAACATTGCTGCTGTTACTGCACTAATAATTACGATTTTTTTCATAGAAAAAGTCCTTTTATTTTGATTTATGAGTGGATTTTATCGAGAATTATTTGAATATACACTTAAAGTACATAAAGATAAATAATCAATTAATATAATGTTAAGCAAAGTAATGAATAATTTCTTTATTGAAAAAATAAAGATAATCTGTTACAATAATAGTAATAACTTACAAAAAAGGATACTACAAACATGAAAAAAATAGTAATAGCAACAGCAATAATAGCAACTTTTGCTTCGGCAACAACATACACTCAGGCTGATAGAATACTAGATATGCAAAAGATGGCACAAGCAATGCAGGATATACAAACAGGCTTCTTTTATAACAATATTGATATTGTTAAAGATGGTGTAAAAACCCTTAAAGAGACCATAATTAAGGTACGTCCAATCAAATCAGAAGTTGAAAATACAGATATATATGAGAAGTGGTTAAACAACAGTCTAAAGATGACAAATAAGCTAAAAAAGAAGATTACACAAAAAGCAAATGATATAGAAGAGCGTTTTGAAGATGGCGATCCTAAACAAGCGCTTCAAGCATATAGTAAAATTGCACAGCAGTGTTTAAAGTGCCATATCAATCTACGAAAATGGTAGTCTTAATAAAAAATCGGAAAAGGACATAGATGAAAAAGATATTAATTGTAACTTTTCTACTCATCATAAATCTACAAGCAGATGACATTACCATTACAGGTACTGTTATCTCTGATGGTCAAAAGATGATTGGTAGTAGATACATGGGATATATCAAGAAAGTATTTGTAAAGGTTGGAGATAAAGTTAAACGTGAAGATGAGCTTTATGAAATGGAATCTGCTGAATTTGATATTATGAAATCACAAGCAGACTTAATGTTAGAACAGTCTAAAATTGTAGTTGAATTTTGGAGAAAACGGCTAGAGAACATCAACAAGAAAAAAAATAGATTAAAAGCTAGAAACAAAATACCAATGATGGATATAGATGATTTAGATTCACAAGCAGAAAATGTATCTGCCATGCTAGACTCTGCACAAGTTTTGGTAAAACAAGCCTCTATTAAAGCAAAACAGATGGCAACTATCTTTAACTATCTAAAGATGAAAGCCCCATCAGATGGTGTAGTAGTTCGTAGAAATATTAAAGCAGGTGATATGATTATGCCAGGGATGTTGACAATTATGCTAACCGATACAGAGGCACTAGAGATTCATGTATCTGTTTCAGAAAGTATTATTGGTATGGTAAATATAGGTCAACAACTTGAGGTAACAATACCTTCAATCAAATACAAAACAATTGGAACAATTAAAGCTATTGTACCAGATGCAAATCCAATGACACACAAGATTCAGATGCGTATCTCATTTGATAAAGGAGATAAAAACATCTTCCCTGGTATGTATGCCAAAGTTATAATTAAAGAGAAAAAGTAGCTATTTTTTAAAAATAAGATAGAACTTCTCTGTCTCATCCCCATATATTGCTATAGGTATTTTTGATATAAGCTTCATCTCTGTTAAGCTATTCATCTTATCTACTCTATGATAGTATTGTGTAATGCTATCTTGAGATTTCTTATAACATCCATCTATACCCTCAAAGTAGGTAAAGTCCATATAATAGACACCATCCTCTTCTATGTAATCAGAATCAATAGTTAAAAACCTATCTCCTACATCTTTAATGAAGTTACCAGAAGCTACAACTTTAAAGGCATATAGACTATTTATATCACAGATAAAATATCCACCCTTCTCCAACCGATTCTCAATGCAACCTAAAAAACGTTTTAACTGATTTTCATCAAGATAGTTTACCATATCAAAAATAGCTGTAATAACATCAAACTTCTGCTCAACTTTACACAAATCAATACAGTGAACATTTAACCCCTTTGCCTTGGAGTTCTTTACCATTACAGGACTTAAATCAATCCCCATTGTCTCTACATTTGGATATTTTAAACCTATCTCTTCTAAAAAACTACCTGAACCACACCCAACATCAAGAAGGGTTTTAAATTTCAGCTCTTTAAGCGTCTCAAAATAGTACTCATTTAAAATTGGTGTTACTTCATGTATGTCTAACATATCCTCTGCTAAAGCGTAAATATCAAGTCCACTATTACTCATAACTCTGCACCATTCTGTTTATCTTTTTCATTAATTTACAATCCTTCTCTTATATTTTTAATAATCTCAATTAAACTTAAGCGATTACTCATATCAAGAGATATGAGTAAATCATCTAAAATAAGCAATTTTAAACCATTATTTTCTATATTATTAGATATATCTCGTATAATAGAAAAATATATTGCCATTGCTAATGCTGAAAGTTTTGCTTCATTTAAAAAGTTATGATAATAATCTATATTTTTATTCATGAAGTCAATTTTAATATTTACTATAAATTCAACTTTTCCATCATCTGTAAACTCCTTATCAAAAAAGAATTTTTTTATATAAAAATATTTGTCAAATTTAACAATATATCTATTTACTTTATCTAAAATAGTACTATTTAAAATATTTTCTAATAGCTCAAAATAATTATCTGGATTTTTTATATCTGAAAGAAGTTGATTATTATCAATAGGATACTCTTTAAATGCGTCTCTTAACATTTCATAAATATTTATCTCATCTCTACTTTTATCTATTTCATAATGTATTTTTAAAAGATTTTTATACTCCAACATAGGTTTATACATAGATAATCCATCTATATATTTATCTCTATTTATTAAATTTTCTACATCTATAACTATATCTTTTCCATTATTTAATTTAAAAAAAAGAGAGACATCTCCATCTTTAAATATATTTTTAGATTCTAAAAACTTTTTCTCTTCTATGTCTCTTTGAGCCAAAAACTCAAAAGCCTTATATAAAGAACTTTTTCCACTACCATTCTCTCCATACAGAAGCATATTGTAACCATTAAGTTCAAAACTATTATGCTCCTCTTCATCTATAAAAAATCTAAAGTTATGTAATTGTATCTTATCTATTTTTATCATTTATTCACTCCATTTATCACTTTTACCACAGGTATAATACGTCTATATATTAAACCTCGTCCAACCGTTTTGTTTCTATCAAATATTTTATAAATATCCTATGTTCTTAACATATTCAAAGTCTTCCAAAGAGTATAAATCAGGAAATTTTCGAATTGATTTATATTTTGCATCAAGACATATTTTTTTAT
>CAMZNQ010000326.1 GCA_947313765.1 uncultured Sulfurovum sp. | reverse complement strand
ACCCATATAGGAGTTACAGTTATAGTGCAAAAAAAGTTAAAGTTAAATCTACTACAAGTTTTGGAACTATTGATTTTGATGGAGAGATTAAAGAGTCTATGATTTATGCAAAAGGATATATAAATCTATCAAAAGAGCTATTTAAAAGATACAATCTACCTCTCAACTATTTAGGCTTAAAGAGTCTAAAGGGTAAGTTACGATTAAACCATTATGGAGTTTGGTTAGATATAGACCACTCATTAAAAAAACTTCTAAAGATAGATAGTGCTTTTAATTTAGATATTGTAAATTCAAGACATAGACTATATTATGATTATGGAGATAATAATCTAACTATTGATAGCGAAATAGAGGGGAAGATGCCCTATGCAGATAGATTTAAGATAAAAAATAGAGTTATTGTAGACAATAAGATTGGGTTTAGATACCTTGGAGAGATAGAGATACCAAAGTTAAAAGCTCTACCAAAAGAGATTTCCAACTATCTATTGGAAGATTTAAAAGCTAAATTTAAAGGAGATAGTAAGAACTTTAACTCTATATTAAACTCTAAACTCCTAGAGGGTAAATTTAGAATAATTGACTATAAAAGAGCTGTTTTAACATTAAATAGTAGAGGTAACAATATAGAGTTAGATAGGCTAACTTCAGCAATACCCTCTAAATTTAAAAATAGTAGAGTATCTTTTAATAGTAAAACTTTTTTAGATTTTAAAGATTTTAAAAAATCAAATACAAAAATTAATCTTATATCCAATATTTTTAATATAGATTTAAATACCAATCTATTGAAACCTTTTAAAATTAACTTTAAGACAAGAGTTCCCTATAATAGTATAGTTTATAATTTATATAAAGATATAAAATTTAGTTCAATCTCGGAGTTAAGAGGAGAGTTGTCTCTCTCTAATAGCTATATTTTGACAATAAAAGGTAAAGGAGTAGAGCTATTTTTAGAGTATAACCCAAAAGAAAATATAGTTAAAAGAGCTACTCTCTCTTTAGATGGAAACCGATTTTCCATGGGTAATGGTACGGAGCTAAAAGTCTCCTCCTTAGATATTGAAGAGTTGCTAAAAAGTATTAAAAAATACTAT
>CAMZNQ010000325.1 GCA_947313765.1 uncultured Sulfurovum sp. | reverse complement strand
GAGGTTTATTGATGTACTCATCAAATTTTAAAGGACGATTATCTAAAGCAGATGGTAGTCTAAAACCATGTTCTACCAATACCTCTTTACGACTTCTATCTCCTGCATACATTCCTCTAAATTGAGAAAGAGATACATGTGACTCATCAACAATAACTAAATAGTCATCATGCATAGCTTCAAAATAGTCCATCATTGTAAATGGAGTCTCCCCCTCTACCTTTTGTGTAAGATGTCGAGAGTAGTTCTCAATCCCTTTACACATTCCTGTGGCCTCTATCATCTCCAAATCAAACTCTACACGCTGTTTAAGACGATTGTACTCTACCATTCGATTCTCTTTTTTGTAAAACTCCAATCTCTTACCCAACTCCTCCTCTATGCTCTTTACAGCAATAGCTAATTTCTCTTTAGATACAATAAATTGGTTTGCAGAGTAGATGGTAGCCTCTTTAAAATGTTCAATCTTCTCTCCTGTTAGAGTATTAAATGTATATATATCTTCTATCTCATCTCCAAAAAACTCAACTCTTATGGCAAACTCTTCATTGTAAGCAGGATAAATATCTATTACCTCTCCATTTACTCTAAAGTTACCTCTATCAAAAAAATCATCATTTCGTCTATATCCCATTTCCACTAGTTTTAAAAGTAGCTCTTTTTGAACATACTCTTCTCCTAGTACCAATTTTTGAACAATACTCTTATAATCTTCAGGAGAACCTAAACCGTAGTTAGCAGAAACTGAAGCAATAACAATTACATCTTCATGTGAAAGTAGTGAAGCTGTTGTAGAGAGTCTTAACCTCTCTAGCTCCTGATTAATGGAAGAGTCTTTTTCTATAAACAAATCTTGACGTGGAATGTAGGCTTCAGGTTGATAATAATCATAGTAAGAGATGAAATATTCAACATGATTATCTGGAAAAAAGGTTTTAAATTCAGAGTATAGTTGGGCTGCAAGGGTTTTGTTATGAGTCATAATAAGAGTAGGTTTTTGAGTAGCTTCAATAACCTTTGCCATTGTGTAGGTTTTTCCTGAACCAGTTACACCCAAGAGTGTTTGGTAGATATTTCCCTTTTCTATGGATTCAACAAGAGTTTTAATAGCAGTAGGTTGGTCGCCAGATGGTTGATAGTTGCTATATAGAGTAAATTTTTTCATCATAAATTAGGCAGAAAGAAGTTTTTCTAATTTTGATGCAAGTCTTTCAATACTCTCTTCTTGTTCTTTTTTTATCTTTTTACGTATCTCTTGGGATTTTTTTAGCACCATAATCTCCTCTTTCAATTTGATATTCTCAGCTTCAAGCTCTTTTTGTCTAGCTAAAATAGTTTCAATATGTTTTAGTAATTTGTCTAATAAAGCCAAGATTTCTCCTTTGTAAGTTATTATATAATAATATATAATATGTTTATTATTATATAATATGTTAGTTAATCACAGATTAATAATAGAAGTATTTCTATATCAAGATAAGGAGTTTTTATGGATAAAGTTATTTTTAGTATTGGAGGTAGGAGATTTGATGTTGAGTTAGATGATACTTTTGCTAAATATATTAAAGAAGACCTATTTGAGAATAATATCTCTTCAGATAGGTCTTGTGAGCCGATTAAGTTATTGCAACTATATTTAAAATCAATGAAAAAAAACTTTGATAATGAGGAGAAGATAGAAAAATTTATGGCTAAACACTCTTTGGATAGATAGTCTTACCCCTGTAATATTAAATTTTTTTTAAATAAAATAGATAATTTAAGTTATTTATCTAGTTTTTTAGTTTATTATTTTCTTGGTTCAAAAACAAAGAAAAAGAACTAAAAAATATTTAAGGAGTATTTATGACAAATACAACAAACAACGTTTCTATGAAAAAAGGTTTTACAATGATCGAATTGATCTTTGTAATCGTAATTATTGGTATTTTAGCAGCAGTTGCTATTCCTAGATTGGCAGCTACGAGAGATGATGCGAAAATGGCAATTTGTATGAATGATGCTTCAAGATTTGTACCTGAAATTTCTCAGTATTATACATCACA
>CAMZNQ010000324.1 GCA_947313765.1 uncultured Sulfurovum sp. | reverse complement strand
ATCTTGGATGTAAATGTAAATCAAGTTCATCAATAAGAACAACACCTTGTGTCTCCCTAATTGCATCTCCTAATAAATGAGGATTTAAGATAGCTGTGCGTCTAGCAATATCACAAAAAAGTCCTAAAATAGTTCTTTGTCCATCACTTAGATGTTCAAAAGGAATAATTTTATCTTCTTCAAAAACAACAATAACCCGACTCTGCTCCATATCAAAACGAATATCTATACATTTTTCCAAAGCCATTTTTGAAGCATATTTAATTGCTTGTAAAACAGGCGTTTCTTTGCCTTGTTGTAAAGAGGCTAACTCATGTTTTAATAACCATTCAGCAATGGCATGATGGTCAGAGCCTGTATGAAAACAGTCTATATATGGGTCAAAACGAGAGTATTTAGCTTTGGCAGAAGCTTCTATATTGAGTTCATTTTTTGCTAACCATAATCTATCACACTCATAAAATGCAATGATAGGTAAATTAAATGTATGTCCTCTCTCTATATAATTAAGTGTATTCCAACCAATAGTATCAAGATTCAAATTGTAAGATTTGGAAGAATTAAATTTAACTGCACCATCTTGATAAGTTTTAAGAGAGCCTTCTTCTCTATATCTCCTCCATACTGCTGTAGCAAAAGTTAGAGTATCATAGCTATTAATAATATATGCGTTTCCAAGTGCTTCAATATAGGTCTCTTTAGTTTTATCAAATCTATTATCAATTTGAATTTCTCTAATCTCTTCATCTAAAATAGGTCTCAAATTACTTTCACTATTAATATAAGCATTTGCCCAACCACCTAAGGCAACGGAAATGGCTCTTAACAATGAAGTTTTACCACTACCATTAATACCAATTAATAGATTAAAATTAGGATTAAAAGTAAATTCTTCTTCTTTAAAAAGTTTAACATTTTTTATTTCTATTTTAATGATTCGCATTATATACCTAAATTTGTAGCTCTATTATAGCATATTTAAGAGCTAAAAAGCTTTTAGATATATAAATAAAGAAAAAA
>CAMZNQ010000323.1 GCA_947313765.1 uncultured Sulfurovum sp. | reverse complement strand
AATTGATGTAAGTGATTTTTTAAGTGTCTCTATTGAGGGTACTACAGATATTAGATATAGAGGAAATCCTAAAATTAGAAAAGATATTAACGGTGTTGCAGATTTAATAAAAATTAGATAAGGAGTATTATTATGAAGAGGAGATTAATATCTATCTTTTTAGTAGGTATAACTTTAACATCTTATGTAGATGCAAAAAGTACTATTACAGATAGACAAATTATAGATACAATTAAAAAAGGAGTACCTGCTACTAAGAAACTTTTAAAAAAGTTATCTATTGATTATATAAGCAAAAAAGATGATACTCTTCTACACTATGCTGTTAGATATAGAAAAAGAAAAGTTGTAGAGTATCTAGTTAGAGAGAAGATTGTACTATCTGAAAAGGGTGGTATCTTATATGGTACAGCTCTACAAGAGGCGATATATTATGGATATTTGGGTATTGCCTCATATCTAATTGATATGGGAACAGCTCTTGACACAAAAGATAATAATGGTCAAACGGCTCTACATATAGCTGTTAGTAATGGTTATATTGATATCTCTACACAGCTAGTGTCGGCTGGAGCATCTAAAAGAATTCATGACTCTAATGGCAATCTTCCATACGATTTAATACCCAAACTATTATGGGATAGTCGTAAAGAGTTTAAAGAGTTATTACGAGTAGAGTATAGTAGTAAAAGTAAAAAAAATCATCACGACTCATTTAATTCTATCCATTTTAATTTTATGAATAGTAGAATAAAAATAAGAGGTAATGAAAATATTAATGTAATCGATAAAAAGAGTAAGATTGATGCCAATAGCAATATGGGTCTTGATGTTGATATTGCAAAACATAGTAAATTTTAAAAGGATTTTATGATGAAAAAATTACTTATTGTACTGTTAGTTAGTTATAGCTCTTCTCTATATGCAGGAGATAATTTTATCTTAGGAGATAGCTTTAATGCTAGACACTCTAAAGCAAAAGAGGTGTTTAACGAAAATATAGCAAAAAATAGAGCAATGTCTCATTTAGGGGATGGCTCTAGTTATAAGCAAATAAATGGTAAAGATGAGTTTAAAAAAGCAATGGAGTCAGGAGAGCTAGGAGAGGAGGTCAAGGGTAATGGTGTAAATAAAGTATATAGAGCTATTGATATTAAAAATGTTCGTTTAAATAAGAGTGACTTTGATAAAAAGAGAGATAATATACTTATTGGTTCAAAAGTTACAAAAAATAATCAACAACTTAGTCAAGTTATCAATATCAAAAACAGTAAAATTGATACAGATAAGAAGCTTAACATAGGAGTTATTAGTAGTGCCAATAAGGTTAATGGCATTAACACTTTCAATAACATAGAGAATAGTTCAATTCAAGGTAAAAAAGATAGTAGTCAAAACAAGAGTAGAATGGAGCTTTTTGAAGAGTTAGAGAGAGCAAATCAACAGTAAAGGAATAAAAAGATGTTAAATATAGTAAAAAAGAGTATCTTAAGTGGAGTTGTAATTTTAGCTTTGAGTGCATGTGGTAGTAGCTCATCAAGTGATGATA
>CAMZNQ010000322.1 GCA_947313765.1 uncultured Sulfurovum sp. | reverse complement strand
CCTAAAGTTTTTTTTAGTTTAATTAGTTGAGGAATCTCTTTTTTGCAAAAATTACAATTCCAACCAAAAACTTGTAAAAATAGAGTTTTTCCCTCCATCTCCTTAACTTTAAATCTTCTTTTTTGTGCTTTGATAGTAATTGTTTTTCCATCTATTGTTTCAAATTTAAAAACTTCTGTTCTTTCAGATGGGTTTACTCTCTTTATCTCTAAAACTTTAGTATAAAATAGTACTCCTATTCCTAAAATCAATGCACCTATAATACTAAGTAAGATATTTATTTGTCTATGCATTTAAAATTCCTTTTTTTAAGATGAAAGGATATCCAAAAAGGTATTTAAACTCTCTTTATCATATTTTTATTGATTCAATTTTAATCAATAATATTAATTATTTTTAGTTAAATGTATAGAATTTCACTTTTACTACCAATTCTTATGGTAAAATTTCTCCTAGAAAAAAGGATATAAAAGATGAATACAAGTAATGATTATTAAACTTGAGGCAACCATAATCATGGGAGGTCTTATTTTTATGGGATATAATAATTTTTATACTGATTTTTCTGAAAACTTTTCAATAGAGTTTAATAAAAACTCTTTTATATCTAAATCACTATCTTCTATATCTAATAAAACTGAAATTTCTAATGACTCAGATTTAATAACCCAATTAGAAGAGAGTCCGATAGATACTATAGAAGAGACACCTGTAGATATAAAAGAGGAGAAACTAGATATTAATCTAAAATTAAAGAGCATGTTGGCAAAAAAAATGGATATACACTCTGATAACATACCGTTAATCGTTGAAATTATTAAATCTGAATTAAGTTTAACACCTATTGATGAACATGAAGATAGAATTTTTATAGGTCAAATTTAATGGTTATTTTAGTCCAATCATACTCATAAACCTTCCTGAACAACCTCTCTCTCTTCTATATGAGAAGTATTTTTCCACTTCACATGAAGTACAGATATTTGATAATTCAATATTCTTCTCCTCTATACCTGCTTCTAGTAGTTGTTGTTTATTTATATGGGGTAAATCTAACATCTGTTTCTCCCCTCTATTTTCATAAGCATCTTTAATATATTTAAAATGTTTAGCTACACTCCAATCTACCTCATAACAACATTTTCCAATAGATGGTGCTATTCCTGCTAAAATATCTTTAGGATTGGAGTTAAAAACTTCTATCATTTTTTTTACAGTTTTGTAGAGTATCTTCTGTTGAGTTCCTCTCCATCCTGCATGTATGGCTGAAATAACATTTTGTTTCTTATCAAATAGAAAAATAGGTACACAATCAGCAGTTAAAATAGTTAACATTACCTCTTTTTGATTTGTAATTAAGGCATCACAGTTCTCTATGGCACTATCTAATTCCATCCACCCTTTTGTCTCTTTTTTTGTAACTACTTTAATATTTGCACTATGTGTTTGATTTGAAACAATAAATGAAAAATTGGGAAACTCTTTACTTAAATAGACTCTATTTTTAATAATATCCTCTCTATTCTCTTGGGTATGTAGAGCTAGAGAGAAAGAGTATGATTTCTCATGCTCTTTTTGTGTAACAAGGTGTATACAACACTTCTCTTTAGATAGATGATTAAAAGTATATATCCTTTTCACTATATAACTCTTTAGTTAAGGTGTGAATCTTCATGGTTATCAACATAAATCATTTGACGAAGTTTATCTTGATAGTTTTTTAAGTCACAGGCTTTAAGATTTGTTACTCCATCTTCAAAGGCAGCTTCAGCTACAGCAGATGCAACCCAAACAAGTACCTCTCTTGAAAATGGTGTAGGGATGATATGTTTTCTACCATAGGTTAAATCTGGGTCATTATAAGCTGCTTTTACATAGTAAGGAACAGGCTCTTTTGCTAAAGCAGCTAAGGCTTTTGCTGCTGCCATCTTCATATTTTCTGTAATTTTTGTAGCACCTGAATCTAAAGCACCTCTAAATATAAATGGAAAACCTAAAACATTGTTAACTTGGTTAGGGTAATCACTGCGTCCTGTACCTACAATAATATCTGGTCTAACCTCTTCGACTTCATCAGGTGTAATCTCTGGTGTCGGATTTGCACATGCAAAAATAATTGCATCTTTTGCCATTGTTTTTACCATCTCTTGAGATACAATACCAGGTCCCGAAAGACCTAGCATCATATCTGCTCCATTTAAAGCATCTGCTAATGTTCTATCTTCAGTCTCAATTGCAAACTCTTGTTTATATCTATTTAAATCATCTCTTTTTGAATGAATAACTCCCTTTGAGTCTAACATTACAATATGCTTTACACCAATGTTTCTATACATTCTAGCACAAGCGATACCTGCTGCACCTGCACCAATAATTACTACTTTGATTTCATCTATATTTTTATCGGCTAACTCAACAGCATTCATAAGTCCTGCTGATGTTATTATTGCTGTTCCATGTTGGTCATCATGAAATACAGGAATATCAAGTCTCTCTTGGAGTCTTTTCTCTATCTCAAAACATGCAGGAGCAGCTATATCTTCTAAGTTAATACCACCATAAGTATCTGAAATTGCTACACAAACATTAACAATCTCATCAATCTCATGAACATTTAAAATTACATCAACAGCATCTACATTAGCAAAATATTTAAAGAGAACAGCTTTTCCCTCCATGACAGGCTTTCCTGCTAATCCACCAATATTTCCTAACCCAAGAACAGCTGTTCCATCAGAGATAACAGCAACGGTGTTTCCTTTGTTTGTATATTTATATGCTAAAGATGGATTTTGAGCAATCTCTAAACATGGATATGCAACACCTGGGGTATATGCCATTGATAACTCTTTTTGAGTTTTACACGGTTTGGTAATATGGGTAGCAGTTTTTCCATGAAAATGGTAAGCTAGAGACTCTTTTTTAAAATTTTCCATATTTTTTTCCTTAAAATTTTTCAAATGGAATTTTAGCATAATAAAATATAAAGTTAATAGCTCATACCCTTTTTAAAAATTTTATGAGATTATGTTACAATATTTTGTAAGTATAAAATAAAAGTATATAAGGTTTTTTTAATATGAGGATAGGAACTAGTAAGATTAAAGAGCGTAGAAAAAAGAGAAAATTTATCCCACTATTATATTTCATACTAGAGGTAATACTTATTTGGTTAGTATTTGTGCTTATAGAACTATCTTATAACCCTTTAGATTGGGATTTGTGGACATATATATTATCTATTATGGGTATTGCTTACTCATTTGCAAAAATGTTAGAGATATATAAGAGGCAAAAAAATTATAAAGAAGATACTTAGTGGTGACCCCTAGGAGACTCGAACTCCTGTAACATGGATGAAAACCATGGATCCTAACCGCTAGACGAAGGGGCCACTAAATATATAAAACATAAGCTCTAAATGGTGACCCCTAGGAGACTCGAACTCCTGTAACATGGATGAAAACCATGGATCCTAACCGCTAGACGAAGGGGCCATTTAATAACTTAGTGACGGAATTATAGCAGATAATTCTTAAAGTTTTATTAAAGTAGCTAAAAATCTTTTTTATTTATTCTTAGATATAATCTATTTTTTAAAAGGATATAAAAAATGATAGATAGAGTATGGATTATAATCACATTTTTTTGGTTATTAAATGGTTGTAGTGGAGTAAAAATAGAGAAGCAAGAGAGTGCTTTTATAGTTATGAAAACAGCTACTTTTAAGTATGCTGATATGGGGTTTATCACAGATAGTTCAAGTAAAGTTAATGTAGAGATATATGGAGCAGGGCAACCATTAATGAATTTAGAGATTAATGGTATGAATATCTGTATGTCAACTTTTAAATGTATGGATAAAAAAGATTTTAATGCAGAGATATTAAATAGTTCATATCCAGATACACTTTTAGAGAATATCTTTAGAGCTAAACCAATATTTAATAGAGATAATTTAGTTAAAAACCAAAATGGATTCTCTCAACAATTGACAAAAGATAGGCTTTATGATATATCATATGTTGTTAAAGATAAAGAGCGAATTTTTCGTGATAGATTAAATAAAATTTTAATAAAAGTGAGAGAACAATAATGAAGTTTGTAGGCGCACATGTAAGTGCAAGTGGTGGAGTTGATAATGCTCCTTTAAATGCGATGAAGATAGGAGCAAAAGCATTTGCACTATTTACAAAAAATCAGAGACAGTGGAACTCTAAGCCTTTAGATGAGAAGATGATAGATAGTTTTAAATTAAATTTAGAGAAGTCTGGAATTTTACCTAAACATGTTTTACCACATGATAGCTATTTGATTAATCTAGGACACCCTGAAGTTGAAAAACTTGAAAAATCAAGAGAGGCATTTATTGATGAGCTTAATCGTTGTAATGAGTTAGGGCTTGAACTTCTAAATTTCCATCCAGGAAGCCATTTAGTTAAAGTTCCTAAAAAAGACCCTCAATATATTGAGAAGATTATGGAGGCAGAGTTAAACTGCTTAGATATTATTGGAGACTCTCTAAATATTGCCATTGAAGCAACTAAGGGTATGAATGTAAAACTTGTAATTGAAAATACAGCAGGGCAGGGTACAAACCTTGGTTATAGATTTGAGCATTTAGCTCATATAATAGATAGAGTAGAAGATAAGAGTAGGGTAGGGGTCTGTTTAGACACTTGCCATACATTTACAGGTGGTTATGATTTAAGAACAAGAGAGGCTTATGATGCTACAATGGATGAATTTGAACGAATTGTAGGATTTAAGTATCTCTCTGCAATGCACATAAATGACTCTAAACCAAAATTGGGAAGTCGTGTTGATAGACATCACTCATTAGGGGAGGGTGAGATTGGTTGGGATGCCTTTAGATTTATTATGAATGACAATAGAATGGATGATATCCCACTTATTTTAGAGACTATAAATAGTGATATTTGGGATAGAGAGATAGAGCAGATGTATGATATGGTTGAATAGATTAAAATTTACTATATTTTAATCACTAATGTGGTAGTAGAGTATCAAGGGAACGAGTAAAAAAAGAGGATAATATTTAATCATTTTTTTAAAAACCTATTTTTATGCTATAATTTTTAATCTTAATTAAAAAAAGGAGGCACTATGCCATTACCTGCAATCGTTATCCCTGAGATACCAATACCAATAGAGATTCCAGAGCTTCTACATCCTGCAATTGTTCATTTTGTTATCGCTATTCCTATTGTTATTCTTCTACTTGAAATATACAACTTAGGTCTTAAGCGTCGTTCCATTTCAGTTTTTTCACTACTATTATTAATAGTTGTAGCTGTTGCAATATTTGCTACATATTTAACAGGAGTAGTTGATGGAAAATCTGCTTGGGATGCACTTGGAGCAGAGGGACAAACAGAGTTAAAAGAGCATAAGCTTTTAGGTATGTATCTAGTATATGCTTCATTAGGATTAGTTGTTTTAAAGATTCTCTTTATGGCAATTGGAAAGACTTTTGGTAGAGTTCTATTTATTCTTATTTT
>CAMZNQ010000321.1 GCA_947313765.1 uncultured Sulfurovum sp. | reverse complement strand
TTCCACTCTCTATATGCGGGATTTTAGAAGGTCTAATAGGGGTTATTGTTGCTGGTCTTTTAATAGCTCTATTTTTGTGTATAGGAGTGTTTAGATAAGAACTTTTTCTTGAAAATGAGATAACTCTATTCTTGTATTTATGTTGAAAGAGTATATTTTGACTATTTTTTTTATTTTTAAATCTCCATCCATTATTGTATGCGGAAGTTTTTATACACACTTTTTGATATAGCTCATCTTTACCCATCAATCTCCATGTAGGTTCAGGTAATATTGCATCTTGATATGTTGTAACCCATGCCTTAACATTATCATTCTCCACTCTTTGAAATGTTAAAATAATTTGATTTGGTTGGAAACAGAGTTGCATTGTCTGAAATGTTCTAACACTTGGAAGTTTTATCTTTTGCCAATTTAGTTCATCTGCACTATAATATAGTGAAGAATAGCCATTTTTTCTTTTTGAGATTGTATGTAACCAAATCCCATCATGTGGGTCATATAGTATCTCTTCTATATCATCTTTAATAAAACTATCTATTACTTGCCATTTACCATTTAGATTAACAACTACAGGAATATTTAGTGAACCATTCGGATATAGAGCATTTTTACTATATGTGTTAAAAAACATCATTAATCTGTCATTCTTTAACCTAAAATAGTTTCTATATTGAAGTTGCTCCTCTTGTGTACACTCATGGTCTGAGAGTTTGTAGCATAATTGGGTTTTTGTTTTTTGAGGTAGATGTATGTTCATCATCTCTTTTGCTTCTAAGCAGTAGAAAGCAAGTAATATGAAAATTTGTACAAATCTCATAACTATCTCCGTTTTTTATAATTATAACTTGTTTTTTATAAAAAAAGATTAATAGTAGAGGAGTAATTTGATTTTGTAAAAGTAGTTAAAAAAAAGATTGATTGTGATAAAAATGAATGGAGCGGGAAACGAGACTCGAACTCGCGACCCTCAGCTTGGAAGGCTGACGCTCTAGCCAACTGAGCTATTCCCGCGTTATATTTGGTTGCAGAAAGAGGATTTGAACCTCTGACCTTCGGGTTATGAGCCCGACGAGCTACCAGACTGCTCTATTCTGCGTTAGTTATAATATTTTTAGAGTTAAAAAATATAAAAAAAGTCTTTTGGTTGCAGAAAGAGGATTTGAACCTCTGACCTTCGGGTTATGAGCCCGACGAGCTACCAAACTGCTCTATTCTGCGTCCTATATAATGGATGGGGTAGAGGGATTCGAACCCCCGAATAACGGTACCAAAAACCGTTGCCTTACCGCTTGGCCATACCCCAATCAAATGTTTTAATACACATTGTTTGTGTGGACGGCATTATATATCAAAAATAGAATAATGTCAAGGGTTTAGTGAAAATTCTTTTAAAAAAATTGTATAATGCCAAATAAAAATAGAAAAAAGGAAGATTAATATGTCGGTAGAAGCTTTAAAACGGGTAGAGATTGCTATAAATGAGATTAAAAAAGGTCATATGGTTATTATGATGGATGATGAAGATAGAGAGAATGAAGGGGATTTAGTATATGCAGGTACATTCTCAACACCAGATATGGTAAATTTTATGGCAAAAGAGGCAAGAGGCTTAATATGTACTCCACTACCTAAAGATTTGGCAACAAAGTTAAATCTTGTTCCAATGGTTTCAAACAATATATCAAATCATGAAACGGCTTTTACTGTATCTATTGACTCAACTACAGCAGATACAGGAATATCATCTGCTGAACGTGATGATTGTATCTCTAAATTAGCAAATCCATTAACAAAATCTGAAGATTTTGTTCGCCCAGGTCACATATTTCCTTTAATTGCAAAAGATGGTGGAGTATTGGTACGAACAGGACACACAGAGGGTTCTGTAGATATTTGTAAATTGGCAGGGGTTGCACCTGTTGGGGTTATTTGCGAGATTATTAAAGATGATGGGACAATGGCTCGTCATGATGATTTGGAAATTTTTTCTAAAAAGCATAATATACCTATTGTATATATATCTGATTTAGTTGAATATCGTCTAGCCAATGAGAAGCTAATAGAGCGTATATCTGAAAATGATATAGAGGTTATGGGTACTAAAGTAACAGAGATTATCTATTTAGACCATATAGGTCGTAACCATAGAGTTATTAAATTTTATAAAACAGAGAAAACAGAGAATGTAAAATTTCATAATATAGGATTAGATATGGATTTGATTTTAAATAAAAAACGTTTTGATTCAGTAGTAAGCTCTTTGGAGTACTTGAAACAAAATGGTGGTATATTTGTATTTTTAGATACTAAAACTATCTCAAAAGAACAAGCAAAAGAGTATGGTATTGGAGCTCAGATACTTAAAGATTTAGGAATTGAAAAGATTAAACTTTTAACTTCTAATCTCGATACAGAGTTTGTAGGTCTTGCAGGATTTGGTTTGAATGTTGTTGAAAAAATAGTAACAATAGAAATTTAAAATATATGATATAGCATTTTCATATTTCACTTTTAAGTAATATTTCTTAATTTATATTAAAAGTCTATCTCGCTACTAAATAGGAGTTAAATACTCCTATTTAAAAAAATCTCTTAATTTCTCTATAATTTTACTATTTTTTATGTTAGACTACTTTCTATTAAATAAATTTAGATAAGGAAAAATTATGTCAGAAAAAATTTTTAATCCAAATCCAGAGTTTGCAAAAGATGCTAAGATTAACTCTATGGAGCAGTATTGGGAGCTTCAAAATAGAGCCATAGAGGACTATGAAGGCTTTTGGAAAGATTTCGCCGATGAGAAAATAGATTGGATAGAGCCGTATGATAATGTTCTTGATGAGTCTAATGCACCATTTTATAAGTGGTTCTCTAATGGTAAACTAAATGTATCGAATCAATGTATAGATAGACACTTAGCCGACAAAGCAGAGCAAAATGCAATTGTTTTTGAAGGTGATAAAGGGGATGTTCAACATATTACCTATGGTCAACTCTCAGAGCGTGTTAACGAGTTATCAAACCTACTTAAAAATAAATTTGGTGTTAAAAAGGGCGACAGAGTTGTTCTCTATATGCCAATGATTCCAGAAGCTGCTTATGCCATGTTAGCATGTACAAGAATTGGAGCTATTCACTCAATTGTATTTGGTGGGTTTAGTTCAGAGGCACTTAGAGATAGAATTGAAGATGCCGAGGCAAAGATTGTTATTACAGCTGATGGAGCATTTCGTAAAGGAAAGCCATATATGCTTAAAAATGTGGTAGATGATGCTTTAGATGCAGGTGGAGATAGTATTGAGGCTGTTCTTGTGGTTAAGAGAAACAATGAAGAGATTAAGTGGGTAGAGGGGCGTGACCACTCTTACAATGAGTTAATTGAAGCAGAGTCAACTGAATGCCCATTTGAGCCTATGGAGTCTGAAGACCCACTTTTTTTACTCTATACATCAGGTTCAACAGGTAAACCAAAAGGGGTTCAACACGCAACAGCAGGTTATATCTTATGGGCTCAAATGACGATGGAGTGGGTATTTGATTTAAGAAAAGATGATGTCTATTGGTGTACAGCAGATATTGGTTGGATTACAGGGCATACCTACATTGTTTATGGACCACTCGCAGCAGGTGGAACAACCGTTATGTTTGAAGGAGTTCCTACCTACCCAGATGCTGGACGTGCATGGAAGATGGTTCAAGACCATAACGTTACACAATTTTATACTGCACCAACAGCCATTAGACTGTTACATAAAACAGGCGAAGATGAGCCAAAAAAATATGACCTATCTAAACTTAGAGTTCTTGGAACAGTAGGAGAACCAATTGACCCACCTGCATGGAAATGGTACTATGAGGTTGTTGGAAACTCTAAATGTGCTATTGTCGATACCTATTGGCAGACAGAGACAGGTGGACATATGATTAGCCCACTTCCAGGTGCAACACCTATTAAACCAGCATGTGCAACATTTGCTCTTCCAGGGATTATTACCGAAATTATTGAAGAGGATGGAACACCTACACCTATTGGAGAGAAAGGGTTTATGTGTATCACACGTCCTTGGCCATCTATGATTAGAACCATTTGGAATGACCCAAATAGATTTGTCAAGTCATACTTTGGAGATTGTAAAAAAGATGGAGAGGCTGTCTATTTTACAGGAGATGGTGCAATGATAGATGAAGATGGATACATAACCATCACAGGTCGGACAGATGATGTCATTAATGTATCAGGTCACAGAATGGGAACAGCAGAAGTTGAAGCAGCGATTAAAAAGCATGATTCTGTAGCAGCCGTAGCCGTTGTAGGAAAACCTCATGAGATTAAAGGTGAAGGAATTTTTGCGTACATTGTACTAAAAGATCCAAGCGAAGCAAGTGAAGATTTGAAAATAGCTATTAATAAAGTGATTAAAAAAGAGATTGGTGCTATTGCTCTTTGTGATGCGATGGTATTTGTTCCTGATGTTCCTAAAACACGTTCAGGTAAAATCATGAGAAGAATCTTACGCTCTCTAGCCAAAGGCGAGGAGATTACCCAAGATACTTCTACTTTAGAAGACCCATCTATTGTTGAGGTTATTGAGAAGATTGTTAAGGAGGGGTAGTTTACCCCTTAATCAATCCAGCTTCAACTAAAAATGGAGATGGTCTAAAATCTATTTTTTTTACTTTATCATATTTAGCAAAAGAGAGATATAGACGCTCTTTTGCTCTTGTCACAGCTACATAAAAAAGTCGTCTCTCCTCCTCTAAGCTTCCACCTTTTCCCATAAGTTTTGTATTTGGAAATCGTCCGTCCATTAGGTCAACTACATATACCTCTGTAAACTCTAAACCTTTTGAAGCGTGAATACTTAACAGATTGACTCCATCACCTTCAGTAAGCTCATTTCCACCTAAAATCATGGCATTTACAAATCTCTCAATCTCTTTGTAATGTGAGGCTAAATCGGTTAAAAGTCTTGCTTTTCTAACAATTCTCTCTTTGGCTAAACTCTTTCTCTCCTCATCTATCTCCCCAGATTTTAATTTTCCTCTTTGTGTTGCTAAGATCTTTACCACATATTGGTAGAGAGGTGATGCAATAAGCTTTATTAGTAAAGTTTTTGGCTGTTTAACACTATTGATAGATTGTATAAACTCATGAAATTTTACAAAAAAATCTAAACCATCTTCTGTAAGTTTTGGATGTTTTAAGATGGGATGAGAACGAATTTTTTCATCTAGCTTTATATGTGAGAAACGTGTAACAGAACCTATCTCTGTATCATCATCAAAAAGACCAAGTTGTAAGTTTCTATTTGGGTTTAACTTTGGTAAATTAAAGACCCTTGGGTGTGTTAATCCTATAAATAGATTTCCCTCTCCAAAATGGACAAAACATTCAAACATCTCTTTTGCAAGTGCAGTTCCTATCCCTTTTCCATACTCAAAAATATGTATAAATGCCATCATATCTTTTGGGTTAATAAGTAAGGCAGAAATATCAAGTAAAAATTTAACCTCTTTAGCTTCAAAAAAACTATTTCCACCTTTTCGTTTAGATGGAATTCCTAGTTCACGAAGAGATGCTTCAATTCCATCAGCAGAGGCATTATTTCTAAAAATAACTGCAATATCATTGATTGGGGTATAGGTCTGTTTAATGGTTCTTGTTATTGATTGATATTGGTCAAAAAGTTCATGGTATCCTAAAAGTTTAGGTGGTTGATGTTTTCCTGTTTTAGTCACTACCAATTTTTTAGGATAGATTCTCTCATTTCTCTCTATGACACGATTTGCTAAAGATAAAATAGATGCAGAGGAGCGGTAGTTTTTATCTAAAGTAAACACCTTTGCATCCCTATATCGTTTTCCAAAAGTTGCTATATTTTGGATATTTGCCCCATTAAAAGCATATATGCTCTGGTCATAATCTCCTACACAAAAGAGAGAATTTGGATTCATAGAGTCGATTAACGCACTCTGTAGTGTGTTTGTATCTTGATATTCATCAACTAAAACCTCTACTAAATCTCTTTTGTTCTCCAATAGATGTTCTCTCATTTTTAGAAGTAAATCATTAAACGAGACAAATCCATACCTATCTTTAGTCTCCTCAAACTCATCTATAATGTTCATATATATATCAATAAGAGGTCTATGTTCAGAGTATTTTTCTAAAAACCAAACATCAAACCCATCTAAAGAGGCATTTTGATATAGAGAGTATTGTTCATATAGATATGTAGCAGAAAAAGCATCAATATCAAGATTTAACCTTTTTATGTTTCTTTTTTCATAGATAGAACGAAATAGTGTTTTTAACTCATTAGGCTGTTTTAGTGTTACTTTTGCATTCATCTCTTTTAGCCATCGGTAACTAACTGCATGGAATGTTCCTGATTCAATCTTTTTGACAATAGATGAGTCAAAATATCGACCAACCCTTGCCAACATCTCCCCTGCAGCTTTGTTAGTAAAGGTTAGTAGTAGTATCTTTGAAGGGTCAACTCCATTATGGAGAAGTTGACCGATTCTACCAACAATAGTAGATGTTTTTCCTGTACCTGCAGAAGCAATAACAAGATTATTTCCTATAGGTGCAGTTGCAGCACTTAACTGCTCTTCATTAAGCGAACTAAGTGGCATATATTATTGACCGATAATGTAGTAAGTTGGTTTTTTTTCTACTTTTTCAAGTTCTATCTTATATTTATTTGCCCAACCCTCTACAAGGTTTTTAAACTCTTCTTGAATTTCAGAAGATACCTCTTGGCTACTCTTAATTTTAAATACATCTTTAGAGTTAGATAGGGCAATAAATCCTTTTACATGTGCAAGTTGGTCATGTAATGATAGTATATGTTTGGAAAATTTATTAAATCCATTTGTGTTGTTTATAGTTTTTTCCATCTGTTTAATTGATGGTTCTGTTTTAGCATATCCCAATTGAGATAATAGAGCTTCAGGTGTTAGATTAATATCCATTAATGTCCTTTAATAATATTGCTAGACCACTCAAAGAGTAGCCTAACAATATAACTTTATCTAAAATTATGTTTATATCTGTTTAGAGATATAAACTAATTTTGATATCAATATTAAAAAATCAGTATAGGACTTATCTAAAAATCTCTCTATGCTCAACCATTGCACAGTAGTTTTGAACTACAGAGATTCCAGCCTCTTTTACTCTATCGGCTGCGTTGTTGTTAATAAGTGCTAACTGTGTCCAATATACTTTTACATCTCCTCTTGCAATCACTGCATCAGCAATGGCATCAAGTGCTTTTGGTTTTCTGAAGATTACTACCATGTCTACAGGTACATCTATCTCTGCTAAACTTCTATATACCTTTTGACCTAAAATCTCATCATGTTTTGGATATACAGGAATCATCTTATAACCATTATCTCTTAAGTACTCTGCTACATGATTACTAGCTTTTGTATTGTCAGGAGAACAACCTATTACAGCAATAGTTTTAGACTCTTGAAAATATTTTTTCATCTCCTCTCTATTTGAGTTTACTCTTGGCATTTCACATTCCATATTTTAATCCTTGATTTTTGATATAATTCTACCCATACTATAGCTAGGGAAATATAAATGTTAGATTTAAATTCGATAAAAAAAGCACAAAAAAGGTTAGATGGGGTTATACACTATACTTCATTCTCATACGCTCCAATATTGAGTGAGTTGAGTGGATATGAGGTCTATCTAAAAAAAGAGAACCTACAACGCACAGGTGCGTTTAAATTACGTGGTGCATTCAATAAAATAGCAACTCTTTTAGAGAACAATAGAAAGGGTGGGGTTGTAGCTGCTTCAGCAGGAAATCATGCACAAGGTGTTGCATTCTCTGCTAAACATTTTGGGATAGAGGCTACTATTGTTATGCCTGAATCAACTCCTTTAAATAAGATTCAAGGAGTTAAAGAGTTAGGAGCAAATGTCATTTTATATGGAGCTAACTATGATGAGGCATATGGTTATGCTATTGATTACGCAAAAGATAGAGGTAAAGAGTTTGTTCACCCTTTTACCGATGATGAGGTTATGTCAGGGCAGGGGACAGTAGCTCTTGAGATGTTAGAAGTAGAGCCTGATTTGGATGCAATAATTGTACCTGTTGGAGGTGGAGGACTTATCTCTGGAATGGGTGTAGCTACTCATGCTTTAAATCCAAATGTAAAAATAATTGGAGTAGCAAGTGCAGGAGCTCCTGCGATGAAAGAGTCCTTTGATTCTAAAGATGCACATGGAACTAAGAGTGTACGAACCATTGCAGATGGGATTGCTGTTCGTGATGCTTCGCCTATTACGTTGAAGCATATTTTAAAAGAGGTTGATAGTTTAGAGTTAGTTTGTGAAGATGAGATTGCTTCGGCTATTCTTTTTCTACTTGAAAAGCAGAAACTTCTAGTAGAGGGTGCAGGTGCTGTTGGTGTGGCAGGACTACTACACAATAAGATAGATATGCCTAAAGGTTCAAAGATTGGGGTGGTGTTAAGTGGTGGAAACATTGATGTAACTATGCTTTCTCTTATTATAGAAAAAGGTTTAGTAAAATCGAGTCGCAAGATGAAACTATCTGTGGTTATGATAGATAAACCAGGCTCTTTGATGATTTTTACAGAGCTTTTAAAGGAGGTTGGGGCAAATATTGTCCATATAGGCTACGATAGAACCTCTGTTAAGTTAGAGTTTGGAGATGCTGTTGTATCTGTATCTTTAGAGACCAAAGGGGAAGAGCATCAAAACGAGGTTAGAGCTATTTTAAAGAAGAATGGATTTGAGTTTTCTGAAGTTCAGTAGTTTAGAATAGTTAAGATATAATACGAAAAAATTAATATAATGATTAAAAAAGGTTTATCCGATGTTTGAAACCGTTATCGGCTTAGAAGTACATGTTCAATTAAATACAAAAACAAAACTCTTCTGCTCTTGTCCTACAAGTTTTGCAGAGCATCAAAACTCTAACACTTGTCCAACCTGTTTAGCACTTCCAGGAGCATTACCTGTTGTAAACAAAGAGGCAACAATAAAGGCAATGAGATTGGGGTATGCAATCAATGCAAATGTTAACCATAGCTCAAATTTTGATAGAAAATCATACTTTTACCCAGAT
>CAMZNQ010000320.1 GCA_947313765.1 uncultured Sulfurovum sp. | reverse complement strand
TCATCAACCCAAGGGATAAACCCTTGATGACGAACAGCACCCAAAAGCGTACCTGAATCTAACCAATATTTTAGATTATGTTTTTGACAAATAGCATCAAACTCTACCAACATATCAAGCATAATGAGTTGAGCTTGACGTAAATCTTTTGGGTCAATTGCCACTAGTTACGCTCCATACCATAGTAGTCATAGAGTGCATCAATCAAGACATCCGTATAGGCTCTTGTCATATCTCCCATGTGTGAGACTCTAAAGATAATATCTCGCTCTGCCCCACCATTTGGACAAACCATCACTTTGTAACCATCTTCTAAGCCATTCACAATATCCATTGCACTCTTTCCATCGGTTGGGGTTAAAGTTGTCATTGCATTTGGCATATAGGGCGTATACTCTTTAAGAGGTAGAGGTTTGATTGATGCTCTAAAGTACTCTGCAATATCTTTTGCTCTTTTGATGCTCTGCTCTACGCCACCTCTTCTCTTTATCTGATTGAGTCTCGCTTCAAGTTGTAACATAATGGTTACAGCAGGAGTATAAGGCGTTTGCCCTCGCTCTCCATTGGAGAGATAATCTTTAAAGTTAAAGTAGAGTGAGTTAATATCTTGGACTCTCTCTAATGCTCTTGGAGCTAAGATAACCATTGTTAACCCTGGAGGAAGAGCCAAACCTTTTTGAGAACTTGCAATAACCACATCTATATTACTAGATTGCATATCTACAGGGTCGGTAACTAACATAGAGATGGCATCTACAATATAGAGCATATCATTCTTTTTAGCATAAGCTCCCATAGCATCTAAATCATAAAGATGACCAACCGATGTCTCATGAGCATTGACAATAAGAGATGTATAGTTCTCTTTTGGAGCTAACTCCTCTATGTTATGAAGATTTGTATCTTTGACTTGAAAATCGGTATGAGGTACACCATGAACATCACATATCTTTACAAAACGACCCCCAAAACCACCACCGTGAACTACTAAAGCATTATCATCTTTAGTTAAAAGGTTCATTACAACTGACTCCATACCTGCTGTTCCTGAAGCTGTTAAAAAGATAACTTTTGAACCCTCTGGAGCATTAACCATCTCCAATAAACCCTTTTCACAGGCATAAGTTACATCCGAAAACTCACAGTTTCTAAAGTAGGGAGTCTGTTTTGCACCTACCTCCATTATCTCTTCGCTCATCTTCACAGGGCCTGGTGTAAATATGTAGTAATCTTCATATATCATCTACTTCTCCTCTTTTTTGTTTTTGCTTTTATTTTTACTGTTTCTACTCTCATTATACTCTAGCAAGACTCTATTGATTCCTACCATATCAGATGGGCTTAACATCTTAGATTGTCGCTTACCTCTTTGTATAAGTGAGCCAAACTCTGCTATCATATAACGTAATCCACTCCCCTCAAACTCATAATTAAATTTCATTGTTCGGTGTGTATCTTCAAATCGTACTTCAAAGGTCTTTGTTAGCCACCAAGGGGCAGGAATATAAACATACCCTTTCGTCCCAGAGATAACAGCATCCCCTTCTGACTTCATTCCTACGGCTACATTGGAGATTCCAAGCGTACCTTTTTTATGTTTGGTAATAATTAGATTGTTAATATCATAACCATTCTCTACTTGGTCAAAGAAAGTTATGTTTTTACTTTTACCTAAAACCTTATTGACTAAAAGAGATGGATATGAAGATAAAATATTTGTAGCACCTTGTTGAATGAAATTATCAGAGTATCGCTTCTCTTTATAGAGAGAGGTTCGTGTGGCTCTAACCTCTTTAATATCACCTATAACGCCATTATCTAGCTCTTTTAATAGCTGATTAAAGGCGGGAAGAAATGCTGTTTTTACAGCTGAAAGGAGAATTTTTTTCTCTCTTTTTGCCAATCCTAAAAGCTCTTTTAACTCTTTTTTACCTAGTGCTAAAGGGTTTTCACAAAGAACGTGTTTTCCTGCTTCAAGTGCCTTTTTAATAAGCAGATAATGCTCTTTTAACGCTGTATCTATATAGACTGCTTGAATATTGGTATCTAAAAACTCATCATAGTTATCATGACCATATTTAATCAACTCATTATCTTTTGTAAATGCTTTAACTTTTAAAAAATCATCTGAATAGATACGATTGACCTTTATGCTAGTTACAAATTTAGACTCATCTATAAAATCTTGTGTATCACGACCAAGACCCACTATCCCCATCTTGATAGTGTCAAAATTCTCTTTTCTAAGTTTAGTACTAGAAATCCCTTCAGTACGTGCCAAATACTCAACATGCGTATACTCATTTAAGTAATCAAATGCCCCTACCCAATCATCTCCAATGGCAAATATATCGACATCATACTTCACCATATCTTCTGCTTTTTGATTTTTATGTTTCTCAACAATCACTTTATCTACAAAGTCTAACGCCTCTATCGCTTTGACTCTTTTTTTGGTACTCTCTATTACATTTAACTTACCACGAGAACGGTCATAGTTTTCATCGGTAACACCTACAATAAGGTAGTCGCCCAAAGCCTTTGCACGTTCCAAAAGTCGCATGTGTCCTTTATGCAACATATCATATGTTCCATACGTTATAATTGTTTTCTTATCGTTCATCTATCCTCTCTCCCTGATGTTTGTTTCAAGATAACATATTATTGTAAATAAATTACATCTGTATCACATAAGAGAGATTTATTTAAATCATAAGTAAAGAAACGAAACAATGGAGGCTATTTATATGCCAACATTAAAAAAAGTGTAAAATCACCATGTGGTTTTTTGATGGTACTTGCTAATTCAAATCGAATATCTTTAAATCCAACCTCTTTAGCTATTGACTCTAATATTTTACGGTCAAATCCAAAGTGAAAAACACCACTATTATCGCTATGAAAAGTTCCATCTTCACTATCCAAATCGGCAATAGCAATAAACCCATCTCTATTTAGCATCTTGTAGAACTTCTCAAAAATAGCTTTAATATCTTCAATATGGTGGATGGTCATAGAGGAGATGATACCATCAAACTTCTCCTCTATCTCATTTTGAGTCAAATCTAACTCTAAAACCTCTGTCTTACAAGCAAACTCATCAGACTTCTCCCTAAATTTTTCAAGCATAGAGGGTGAGTTATCGACAGCAACAATCATATCTACATAAGGAGCTACAAAGTAGCTCAAAAGACCTGTTCCTGCTCCAAAATCCATAAGTTTCATCTTTGAGGATAGTTCTACTCTATCAACAATCAACTCTGCAATGCTCTTAGCATTCTGAACCCTTTTAGAGTTCATATCCCAAGATTTTGATTTGTTAGCAAACTGGTCAACTAGCATTACAAAGCTCTTTTTTTTCAAGTTTAACTAATGATTGAATCTCTTTTTCATGTCTATCCATGTCAAACTTAGCACCTATAGTCTCACAAATACCAAGAGTATCAGTCAATGCAATGGCTAAAGAGCTTGTTGCCCCTGGGCTTGGAGTCATATTAAACACTATTCCATCTTTTTTAATCTTAGCCTCTCCTAAGAGTAGCTCTTGATTCTTTTTGTCAATAATCTGTGGACGCATTCCCCCGTACCCATCAGCAAATGTTAAATCTTTTACCTTAACGGAAGGGATAATCTTCTGTGCATCTCCCACAAAAATCTCTTTACCCACCATAGGAATCTCTTCCATAAAGTTTTTCAAAATATAACGGCGAATGGTTTTATCTTTAAATAGATTCATATAGACTTTTGTTACATCTCTGTCAATATTTAATGCAGAGATTAAATCTTTTAAATGTAAAGAGTGGTAACGTTCTAATTTCGGTAAAGCAAAGGCTGTTGGTCCAAAACGAGTATTCCAATTTTGTGTAGTATCTGGGTCTGCATGAATAGCAGCAAATGGAAGTTTTGGATTTTGCATAGTATAGACTTTTGAGTTAAGAAGCTTCTCTTTTGTAAAGAAGAAACTACCACCAATAGGTAAGATAGCATACTCTTTACCATAACCCATAGATTGTGCAAAGAGAAGAGAGTATGCCCCTGCATTGACAACGATGGATTTAGCTCTAAATTTAGTCGTATCAGAGGTAATAGTAAACGTTCCATCTTCACTTCTTTCTATTTTTGTTACCTCTTCATTATAACGCATCTGTATGTTCTTTTCAGTATCAAGTGCTTGTTGCACAAAACTTTCACTCAATTTCTTATAATCAACGGTGGTTATCTGACCTCTTGCACCCATAGCCAATATCGGCTCTTTTCGTCCCTCTACCAATTTTGGTTCAAATTCACTTAAAAAATCTCTATCCCAAAGCTCAAGGTATGGATATAGCTCTTTAAATTTAGAGTAACGCACCTTTAACTCTTCTACCTCTTCTTCTCCAACAGCTAGAAGCATCTTATCTCTTCTAAAACCAACTCTATCTACCTCATCAAAATTTTGAATATAATTCGCCACCATAGAGGAGTCTTTTTTTACTTTTTTTGCTCTATCATAACTGTAATTACTCTCAATATCGCCTACATGTAGTGTTTGTGAGTTTGATTTTGGATTAGAGTTTAACTGACTTACCTCATCATATTTCTCAAAAAGTATAATGTTATTAATATCTGTATATCGTGCAAGAGTAAAAAGAAGCGAAGTTCCAGCGACACCACCACCAATGATGGCAGTATCAAAAAGTTTATTTATTAGCATAATTTATTCCTAAAATATTTATATAATGTATTACATTAAAATAATACTCACATAGAAATAAGATGAAGCTTTAATATAAGCCAATGCTTTATCTAAGACCTCATCAGTTATATAAAAATATGTCCAATTTTTAATTTAAAAAGATTTAGTAGTATATAGTGAGCATTATAAAATTTATAGTGCCACATATTAAAGTTTTTGTAAAGTTCTTCGGTGGAACGTGATGTCTCGGTTACTCGGGTCATCAAAATCTTTGTAGGTGATGTAGGTGTCTATGACCATGGAGATGGTATCATAAAATCCACCTATTGTTGTCCATGTGGCATTTGTATTACTTAAATCAATAGTACCATTGTTCTCTATATTATTCTTACACTTAGCGAGTAGAGTACTGTTCCCAATATAAGATATAGTCATGTTTATATCATAACCATTAGTGATGTCTCCAAAGTGGTCACTAATGGTCTCTATACAACTATTTGTAGTTACCGTTC
>CAMZNQ010000319.1 GCA_947313765.1 uncultured Sulfurovum sp. | reverse complement strand
TTCTTTGTTCATTTGAACATAGTCCCTATGGGATTTGAAACGGTTCTCCTATGTGGTCAACTATCCAACCTTTTATAATTTTAACATAGTCCCTGTGGGATTTGAAACTATGTTGAAGAGAAAGCAATTCAAAGAGCATAGAGAAATTTGAACATAGTCCCTATGGAGTGATAAAATTTATTTGGGTGTTCCAAACTCTTGACCCCAGTAGTGTGTATATTTTGAATCTTCATCTTTAATCATTGTCATTCCAATCTCCTTAAATTTAGGATTCATCAAATTTTCACAGTGTACATCACTCTTTAACCATGAATTAATAGCTTTTACTGCACTATCCATAGTTGTACCTCCTGCAAGATTCTCTCCACTGCTACTCCAATTATAACCATAAGTTTCAATCCGTTCTGTACTTGTACTAGCTTTTCCTAAAACAACACCTGTCCAATCAGAATCTGTTCCTGAACCAGTGTGTGAAAATGTTTTACTCTTGATTAAATCTTGTATATGCTCATAAGAGGCTTTATATAGTTTTTCATTCCATGTAAGTCTAGTAGTTGCTTGAAAAATACCTTTGGTATGACAATCTTGCTCTTTTATCCTCGCACTATTAATTGCATATAGATACTCATTTATTTTCTCTTGTGAGATAGATGGAATCTTACTACTATCTACTTTTGATTCAACAACAGTAACTCTCATTGAGTTAGATATGCTATTTCCACTATTATGTTGTGCTGTTAAGGTTAAAGTATCGACTCCTAAAGTTGTAGGGATATAGTCAAAAGTAGGAGTAGTTGCAAGAACTTCATTCTCTTTTTTCCAAGTGAAAGAGAGTTGACTACCATCAGTTGTATTACCTTTACCAATAATACTAACAGTATCATAAATTTTAACTCGTTTATTTTCTCCTGCATCTACAGTTATAGTAATTTGGGAACTATTAGGATTCTCTTTTTTCGTTGTATCTGAAGCACAACCTATAAAGATTATTGATATTAAGAGAAGAGTAGATATTTTTGCTATATTCATTATAAAATCCTTAAATTTTTCATTTATTCTATCAAAATCAGTTTAATGTTACTATTTGTTTTGAATATTTTTTAAATAAAAGATAATCTGCAATTCTATTCCATAATCTTTGATTTGGGAGAGTGAGGTTCACTCATGTAAAAAACATAGATGTCTATTGGGAGAATGTCAAGAAAGGGTTAGTAACGAAGAAGGGCATATCGCCCTTTTTTAATTAATGATTAGTAATTGAGAATATACGGTCTATCTCTTCCATAGTATCAACACCTATAACTCCATCAAGAGGTAGCTTTTTGCTATCCTTTTGAAAACTCCTCACAACATTATCCATCTTCTTATCAAAGATTCCATTACTCTCTACCTCATAGCCTATTGAGTTTAATGTTTTTTGAATCATTAAAACAATAGCTCCTGAAGAACCTAGCCTTAAAGGTTCAAACTCATACTCTTCTTCTCTACTCATTTTGAAACTCCAATAAAATATTTACACTATTAAAATATGGTGCATATCAAATAGTAATAAAAAAGTAGTTATTTTATTGTAAAGTCACAATCGTAGTTTTTATATAAATTTTTTCTAAAGTTTTTTATTATTAAACTCTATACTATATGGGGTTAATAAAAAACTTATGATGTTATTATCTATATGAAAATAGCTCTAAAAGAGAATAGTTTTATAAATTAGAGTATCATTAATATTTTTATAATAGAAAAAATTAATAATTACTTTCCTCAATAGATGTAGAGAAAAGTAACATATCGTTAAAAGCTATAGGTTATATCTGCAAATAGCATATCATTGTTTGAGACACTATCAAACTTTTTCGAGCCTCCAATATAGTCAACAAGACCAACATTTGCATATATTCCATTAGCAATATCATATTTAATCCATGCTCTTTGGAAACCACCCTCATCCATTTTTGAACCAAATAGAGAGATAAGATAGTTACCCTTTATGGTTGCATTCATAAAGTCTGAACTTATACGAAATGCATGTTGATAGCTTCTCTCTTTTGTCTCTATTGGCTCTTTTTTGAGTCTATTGTCATAGTCATGAAGATTCCTAACAGCTACATCATAGGAGATGATAGTATCAGCAATACCATTATACTCTGCACCTATTAACCCGTCGGTACGCTTGAACTCTCTATCTCCTGTTGAAGAGTATCTTAATCCATCAAAGTGAGCCAATTCAGATTTGAGCAACCATGAGCCTTTTAAGATATTGACTGCTGTTCCAAACATCTTTACTCTATTATGATTTATCTCTCCATTTTTAAAATATCCCTTATCATCTCTAAGTTCAGAAGCATAGAAGTTTATATCCCAACCACTAAACTCTCCACCAATGCTTAAAGCAGGTGTAATATCTGAGTAGCTTTTATCTTTTGGCATAGAGTGAGGGTTTGGATTGAAAGCAGAGCCACTTGGTGGATTTTTTGAAAATCTCTGTTCTGCAACAGCAATAGGGGTAATACGCCAATCTCCAACAAAATAGTCAAACTTTGCCATAGCAACAGGCAATCGTAAATCTTCAATATCTACCATACCAGGGCGACGATTGTCTAACGGGTTTAAAACATCAGTTATACGAATCGTATCACTTCTCCCCCAAACAACTACTTGGCGACCCAATTTCATATCAAGATTACTGCTTAGGCTACCCTCCAGATAGGCATCATAGAGTTCAACTTCACTCTGAAGTTCATCTAACTCATCAGAGCTATACTTATCTTCTCCTCTAATATCATATATGGCATCATAATAGGCTTTTGCATTTGTTTTAAATTTAAATCCATTATCAAATTTATGTTCATAATCTAAAAGAATAGATGATTTTAGAGAGGAGATATTATCATGAGGAGTATCATCACTATAAGAGTAAGCAATCTGTTCTGTCAATTTACCTGTAAAACTATTGGGGCTAATACTCTTTGTGTTTTTTTTGATAGTTGATGAAATAGTAGTAGGAGATTTGCTCTCCTCTTCATCATCAAATCCATCTAGTGCATCATCTAAACTCTCTGCATTAAGCAGAGATATTAAAAGAAGAGAGCCAAAAGCAAACCTCATACTATAACCCTTTTTCCAATCTTCGTGTAGTAAAGACTCCATCATCAATAGGGGCGTTGAGGGTTATGTTTGAAAATCTAAGAATGGTTTTATGGAGTGTTCTTTTTCCCTTTTTAGTGGTCATTGTCATCTCATCTACTACCCAGATTCCATTCTCTTCATGAATCTTCTTTAAATCCAAATATTTTTTCTTTCCATTTGTCAAGAAGTTAATAGCACGAACAACAACATAGTTGTCTTTTCTAACTATTGCTATGGTCTTATTGTATCCTGATTCATCTATCACTTTTTGATTATTTGGAGTAGACTCAATCATCCAAGCATCATGCCCACGAACCTTTGTATCTTTTAAAATCTTAAAGCTGTAATCCTCTAAATCACGGTTTGTCATATCAAAATATGAAAAATCTGAACCCATAAAGCTAGAACTCTTATCTGTAGATGGAATTCTTTTTACCTTTTTGAGTGCAGGAAGATATAACCACTGGTCATCATCTTTTGAAGCATCATCATAATCATAAGTTAAAAAAGCCGTATTTTTTACATCAGCAGGAGATTTAAAAAACATAGTTTTTTGTTCATCTTCCCCTTTATCTTTACTATAAGACTTTAAATCACGAGTACGTTCATTTCCATTTTTGTCAATCAAAATCATCAACATATCTTGTTCTAATGTTTGACCATCATCTCTTGAATCAACTTTCTCCATAATAGCTCTAGCATCTTCACTTGCCATAACATTAGTGGTTAAAATAGTTGCACCTACACCTAGTAAAAAAAGTATCTTTTTTGCGTTCATCTGTTATATCCTTTTTAGTTTTAAATTGTTAATACAATTGAGTATCATAGCGTAATTCTAATAAATTTTAAAAATTCTATCTTCTATTTAATCCAACCTCTTCTAGCAACCAAAACCATCAAAGCAGGTGCTAAAAACAAATCTGCTAAAAGTGCAAAGATGATAACCGAACCTGTTAAGATTCCAAAGTTCTGAACTGAAATCATATTTGCAGCAATGTAGGCAAAAAATCCTAAAGAGAGAACTAAAGTTGTAATAACCATAGCTTTACCTGTTGTAAAAAATGTATGCTCCATTGCTAACTGAACATCATTTGTCTCAAGATAGTATCGTTTAAAGTTGTGCATAAAGTGTATGGTGTCATCAACTGCTAAACCTATGGCTATTGAACCAATAAGTAGAGTAAACATATCTAGTGGCATACCAGCAATATACATAATGGAAAGTCCCATAATAATTGGAGTTAAATTTGGAATCATACTTATAAGACCAAGACGTGGAGAACCTAAAATCAACATCATCATAAATGTAATAGCAATAGATGCGATAATGTAACTTTTAACTGAAGAGTGAACAGCATTAGCAAATGTGTTAATGAGTAGAGGAATCATTCCAGTGGTCTCAACTTTATCATCTTTAAATGTTTTTTGAGCCTCATCTGTAACAAAATCTAAAACTTCAACTGCTTTAATCGCATCAGTCCATGGAAGTTTAATGGTAATTCTAGCTTTAGAGAATTGACTATCTACAACATCTTCTAAATCATCTGAACCAGAGTTTTCAAATAGTAGTAGCTCTTGTGATACAAGATTTCCATCTTTAGGAATCGTATAATGTTTCTCTTGGTTTTCATGTAATGCTCTATTTGTCTCTTTTACAATAGTTGCTAAAGATACTACTTTTCCAATATGTGTATAATCATCACTATAAGACTCTAGCTTTTTAGAGAATTGATTTAACTTTTCAAGTTTTTCAGGGTCTACCCATCCATTCTCTTTACCTGTATCTACAACTACTTCAATC
>CAMZNQ010000318.1 GCA_947313765.1 uncultured Sulfurovum sp. | reverse complement strand
TGTAGATTAATGAAGCACCTAACGGTTTTGTCGCTTTTAGATTTCTAAATTGACACATATAGTTATCTTTTTTCTTGTTATAAACACAACTATTTGAGGAGGATATGAGTTTATAGTCATTCTCTCCTTTTAACTCTATGAGATATAGATTGTTTGGCTTATTTTTAATATATCCCTTAATATCAATAGGGTCTCCTAAAGAGAATCTTCTCTGATTACTCTGTGTTATAACATCAATATCTTGAGATTTACTATCTAAAAAAGATTTAAGTGAAGTAGCAATGGCAAAAATATCTTTGGTAGATAGACTCTTTTTATCTATGGTACTATCTTTGGCTATGGAGGGTTTAAACTTATCTAAACGCTCTTGAACCAAATGCTCTAATTTTTCAAAAGAGATATTGCCATGCTCTTTTAAAACATCTCTAATGGCAAGGGTAAATTGTCCTCCTTGAGCAGAGTCTAAAGCACTCTCATCCTCTTGAGCTGCTCCAAAGTGTAAAAAATTTCTGTTTTCACTCTCTTTCCATCTGCTATCTATCTTAAAAGCTCTATAGTAACTACTTTCGGGGCTATATGTCTTAACTCTATAGTGGGAGTTTATGGAGGCTGATTTATTGGCTGATGCACTGTGACAAGCATCAATAAAAATGATTTTTCTTGCTCCTATCTTAGAGTAGAGGTAGTTTAGTTGGTTATCCATAATGACATTTTTAACATCATACTCATACTCTCTATTACGAGGAGATATATTAACGTCGGCAGGAACTAAAAAGTCATCTCTTTTATCCTTCTCCTCTCTACCACCATTGACAAATCTATCTCCATGACCTGTGTAGTAGATAATAACTGTATCGTTTGATGTTAAATTCCTCTTAGCTAACTTATTGAACTCATTAATAATATTTTGAGTAGTTGCCTTCTTTCCAGATAAGATAATATACTCATATCTATCACCTCCAAGTAGCCTCTTCATTGTCTCAATATCTTTGTATCCATGAAGCTTATGGGCTGTTCCTGTATCAATTAAAAAAGCTATCTTTTTAGCTGATAAGATGGATATGCTCATAAAAATCATTAGTAAAATAGCCCTCATCTAATCTCCTTTTTTACACTCTTGAACATCTCTTGATATGGTCTCAACGGTTAAGTTTGCTGTTCTGAAGTTACCACTCTTTTTAATTGATTGGTAAATCTCTCTAATATCTCCTGTAGAGAGAATGCCATTTAGTTTTCTTGAGAACTTTAGAGCTGTTTGGTAGATTTTCTCATCGTCAGTTGCAAAGATTTTAATCTTATCTGTTCCAAATGGAGGTTGCACCTCTGTTTCAAAAAGC
>CAMZNQ010000317.1 GCA_947313765.1 uncultured Sulfurovum sp. | reverse complement strand
ATTATGAGGTCTGTACAGTATAACTCCAGAAACCTGTCTTTAGAGCCAGACTTTATAGATAAGGTAAAAGTAAAGTTATATGATGGAATGCCTACAAGTACAATTATGACATCGTTAGCTACATTGGCAGCATCTATGGCTAGTCTTAAAGGTAAAAACTTAAATTATGATAAGCTTGCTGCTAACCTAACTGTGAGTAACATAGAAGCTGATGTAACAAACAGTACAAAAACTTCTTCGTTATACAAGAGAATTATGTTTATGTTCAATAAAGGTTATTACCCTAAACGAATATTAGATGTATTTGGAGAAGAGAAGATTAAAAAGTTTGCTGAGGTTCGTCATGAGATTGATTTTAGCTACATAGGTATCTCAACACTAGCTAATAGGTTTTTATTGACTGATAGCTTCGGTAACTACCTAGAAACACCATTGATGAAAATGTTTATGGTCTCATTGGATATAGCTTCTAGATTTGATAATGAAGTAACTAGAAGTGGTATGTTCTATACAGGTTATTCAAAACTTTGTAACTTCGAGATTTCATTACCATCTCCTGAAATGACTTCATTAGGTACAGATAGTACTCACTATGCGAGTTGTTGTGTTATCGAGATAGGAGATGAAGCTTGTAGTTGGACTGAGGGATTATCTGCTATTATTAATCATACTATGGATTCACAAGGTATAGGAGCAGATGCTTCAATGGTAGCTTCAGCAGGAGATTTAGTAAGGAATGGAACTATTAAGCATGGTGGTAAGATTCCTCTTTATAAGCTAATAGATAGTGCTATCCAAAGTAGTGTACAAAATGGTAGAAGAGGAGCTACAACACTCCATACATTTATTACAGACCCTGAAATAGAGTCAATACTACTATTGAAGAATCCTAAGACAGAAGCTGTTAAGAGAATTAACGATGCTAAACATACTATCAAGATAAATAAATTCTTATTTAAAAAGATTCTAGCAGGAGAAGATATTCTATTGTTCTCTCCAAGAGCTATTCCAGAACTATATGAAAACTATCATGATGTAGAGAAGTTTGAAGAGATTTATAATGCTAATGCTCATTTAGCTACTGATACCTTAAATGGTAGAGATTTATTCAGACTATTTATTAAACAAGCCAGAGTAGAGACAGCTGTTTACTACTTGATGCTAGTAGATAATATGAATGGTGGTTCTAATCCATTTAAAGAGGTTATAAAGCAATCAAACCTATGTCTAGAGATTGCATTACCTACTAAGCCTATAGGGACTACAGAGGACTATGATAAGGATGGAGTAGCTATCTGTATTCTAAGTAATATAAACTTAGATAAGAATGATACAAGAGAGAAGATTGAATCATCAATCACTTATCTAGTATATGCACAGAATGCTATTGTTCCTCATCAAAAACACCCTACTGAAGAAGCTAACAACTTTATCAGAAACTACAATGCTTTAGGACTTGGTGCAAGTAACCTAGCTTATGTATTAGCATCGTTAGGCTACAAATATGGTAGTAATGAAGCTAACAGCTTAGTAGCATCTATTGGCGAATGTATGAAGTTTTATGCACTACAAGCATCATTACAATATGCTATGGAGTTTGACAAGGTAATACCAGCATTCCATAAGACTATCTATA
>CAMZNQ010000316.1 GCA_947313765.1 uncultured Sulfurovum sp. | reverse complement strand
CTTATTCCCTGATGAATCAAGGGATATGAAAGATTCTTTAAAACCTATCCCATGTCCTGAAACATACTATGTTAATAAGGATTATTTAAGACAGAATGAAATAAAAATATACCACAGTTTACCATCAACATTTGATTGTTGTAGTGAATGTATAGATGAATTTCCAAATAGAATATTCTACTCTGAACAAGCTTTTCAAGAAGAAAGGTTTGATAATTATAGTAAGATTAAACCTAATAATTATATTGATATAAATGGGAATACAGGGGAAATAACTGATTTATGGACGTATTATAATACTCTATATATTCATACAGAGGATGGTTTATATAAACAACCTAGAAATCTCCAAGAAAGACAAACTAATGAATTAACTACTTATATAGGTACAGGAGAGCTTTTTGCTATCCCTCCAATGAAGATAATTGATGATGATGGAAATAGTGCTGGCACATCTCATAAATGGGGTACTATAAAAACCCCTCATGGAGTTACATTCATATCAGAAAGGTTTAATAAGATTTATAATTTTAATGGTAAATTAAATCCAATTTCATCTCTTGGTGAAGAGAAATGGTCAAATAAGAATATTTACCTTAAAGCAAATAGAAGTTATAATCTAGCTCAAGGAGAGGATTTACCTTTCTATAATAACCCTAATTCACCAGTAGGTTTAGGATTTACATCTGGTTATGATAAAGAGAACAATAGAGTTATAATCACTAAGATGGATTTCTCATTTGATGAGTTCTACCTTTACAATGATTTTAAGGTAGTTCAGATGGATGGTAGAATTTATCTCTTTAATGAATGGAATGCTCTAGTAGCTTCACAGGAAGATTTGGGATTCACTTTCAAAAAGATTAAAGATAATAAAGCTATCTTTGTAAAGGAGGGTGAACTTCAAGAAATCACTTATGTGGATACTTTAGAAAATGGGGATACAGTAACCCACAAAGCTTACTATCCAACTCTTGAAGAGAAAGAGATCTTACCAACATCTTTTAGTGGTATTATATGCAGAAATGGTTGGACTAAAAGTTTTGATTTTAGAAGTAACTTCTGGGTAAGTTATCATAGATACAGAAATGTATACTTTGAAACAGATTCTAATTTATATTCTTGGAATCCAAAGATGACTGATATATTTAAACACCAAATCCCTAACAAATTTGGTAAGTTTAATAATAGATTTTCTTCTTTTATAGTTGAGTACACATCAAGGAAAAACCCTTTTGAAATATCAACATGGGAGAGTATTAAAATTCATGCTCAAGCTACCTCTCATCATTTATATGGATTTAACCTCTTACCTAAAATATTCTTCACAAGCTTCTACACCTATAATAGCTATCAATTAAGTAATAAAGCTTTTTTAAGAGTTAAAGAAATGGGTGATGATTATTTAACCAATCAAGTTACTGATGATTATAATAATGTAAAGGTTGATAAGGATGAAGAGGTTTGGGCTATCAATCATCTTAGAGATTCATTAATCTCTCCAGATACTCAAATGTTTGATGTAAGCTGTCCAGAATTATTTGCTAAGGATAAGGTTATAAGAAGTGATAGCTTGATAGAAAAAGATTGGTTTGAGAAAACCGTATTTAGAGATAATCATTTAAATATAAGACTGTTTTTTGATAGTGAGGATGAATCAATCAAACTTACATTGAAAGCAGTTACTGAATTAATAAATAAAAGTATAAGATAATGTTAGATAAATTTTTAGGATCAGATTTTATGAAATCAGGGCAAGGTTATTCTTTATTTTCAGGTATGTTAGGATCTGCTGTAACAAATTCGTTATCAGATTTAGCTAATTATGAAAGTAGAACTAGACCTAACTTACAACAAAACCATTTCAATACAATACCAATGCTAGCTTTAGGTGGGATTGGTGTTAGTAATAATAGGATGGTTGAGGTTGAAGGAGGTGAAGTTAAGCAGGATAAGTTTGGAAATGTAATTAAGTATAGAGGTGCATCTCATCAACAAGGGGGTATCCAAACAACTATCCAACAAGGGGATATTGTATTTTCAGATAAACTTAAAATAGATGGAAAAACTCTTGCTGAACGTAAAATAGCTAGGGAGAAGTTACTTAAAAAACTTAGTAAGCTTTCTACTGGGGATAAAGTTTCTAAAGCTTCTAATGAGCGTATTAGAGCTAATCTGTTAAAACAGGAACAATCTGATTTAGCTTATCAAGCTCAATTCAATCAACAGAATCAACAGAAATTAGCTTATGGAACTCAACCACCTCCAAGTTGGTTTAACTATCAATCCCAATATAGTCCATATCATGTAGGTGATACAACATTTCTTACTAAAGATCCTATATTACAGCTTGGTAGTAATGCAATGAATATTCAACCACTTCCAAAATCTGGATTAAATAATTTCTTATTGGATGTTCCAGGGTTTGGTTTACCTCAAGGGTTTGACCATAAAACTCCTAAACTTCCAACAACAGGAATCCAACCATTACAAACACCTACTCCCCCTCAATTCCAACAAGCTCAAGATAATCTAACAGGGTTTAAAGGTGGTGATGTAGATCCAATTTATCAGAAAACCCTTGGAGATTTTATAGGACAAGCTGGAACTGTATTTGGAGGAATAGCTCCTTTAGCTAATACAATTAATAATAGAATGGGAGATCAACCTAATATAAATCCATTTAAAGGTTATGGTACTGAGGGGTTACAAAATAATAGAAATATTGAAATGTTACTATCTCAACAAAGAGATATAGTTTATAATGATATAGCTGCTCAAGAAGCTGCTAGTAGAGATAGAATGAGAGGTTCTGCTAGGGGTTTAAATACTCTTAGAGCTTTAGATACAAATACAGATAATCTAATTAATAAAGCTCAAATGCAAGCTAATCAAGCTTTCACTAATCAAATGATGAATGTATTAAATCAGAGGACTGGTTTATTGAATAGTAGAGATCAGATGGTTATGCAAGGGAATGCTACAAGAGATATGAATGATAGAAGAGATAGAGATATATTCCATTCTAACCTTGGACAGAACTTAGCTAATATAGCTAATAAAACTCAAGAATATGGAGCTAATGAAAATATTGCTAGAAGTAATAAAGATAAATTAGAATTATTAAATTCAATGAGCTCTTATGGGTTTAAGTATACCAATGATGGTATAATCCAAACTAAGAATGGAGAACCTATTCATAAAATGAGTAAAGACCAGATAGCAACTTACGCTAAAGATTTGAAAGGGAAAGCAAAGGAGATTTTTTATTCAGATGTAAATATTGCTAGAAAAAAAGAAGGTTTACCACCTGTAAAAAGTAAATAAATATGGGACAGTTCTATAAAACCACAGATCCTAGAAGGATTAACTTCATGAATAAGATACCAGCTGACCTTATGTTTAAGGTAGCTCAATCCAAGCAAAAGCAAGATGATGTACTAGCAAGTGAAACATTTAAACTCCATGGTGTATTAGATAACTTACAAACTCATCAGCAATGGAGCCCTGCTTTAAAAGAAAAGGTTGATAAGTACAATACTCTTATTGATAATCTCTCTAAGGATATAAATAACAACCCTGGAAATTATCAAGAAAAGATGGGGATGGTTAGACAGTTAAGTAGGGATCTAAGTAGAGAAATGCAATCTGGTGATTTGGGTTATATGGTAAACCATTTTAAGAATTATCAAAATAAAGTAAAGGAACTTAGAAAAAATAAAAATTTAAATCAAACTAATGTTGATTTAGCTTTAGGTAAGTATCAAAAAGATCTAGCATCTCAAGATTATTTTTATGACAAAAATACAGGAAATGGTTCATCCCCTTCCTTAGCTTTCTTAACAAAGGATTTTGATACTCAAAAATACCTAAAGGATAATATAGATCCAAAGAACTTTGAGAAACATAGAGAGATTTGGAATAAACATGGGA
>CAMZNQ010000315.1 GCA_947313765.1 uncultured Sulfurovum sp. | reverse complement strand
ATATGGATGGAAATAGTGGAAAACCTAAAAGTGTATCTGGAAGCTACACAATAGACATAGATAGATTTAGATGGAATTTGTTGAATGGATTGGTAAATCCACCTACTACAAGCTAAATAAAGCTACCGATTCATCAACATTGTCGGGGTGAGGATACCCCGACCTACACCTTTTTATTTTTTCAAATAGAAACATTATGATGTATTTAAATCTAATTTGGTATAGTCGGCGACTACACCCTATAGAATTAGAAAGGAACAATAAAATGAAAATAATAAATAAATTTTTAGGACTATTACTAATAGGAGCATTTTTAAATGGGTGTGGAAATATTTTTTCTATTCTTGACGATGGAAGTGAACAGAAAGAGAGTGAACTACAAAAGTATATAGTGACACGAGAGGTTAAGTTAGATGAGTTAGTTGGAAGATGGAAAATAGATAAAAAGTCTAAAGAAGAATATTTAAAAAACATAGTGGGAATAAATTTTTTTTATGTAACAGATAAAGAAAAGAAGTATAGAAAAGAGCTTGATGGAATCTATATTTTGATTAAGAAAGATGCTTCTGTAAAATTCAACCTTTTTTACAATAAGGAGTATGAGGGAAAAGTAAGAAGTTATAATTATATAAAGGAGATATATAATCATATGAATGGCTCTTATAGAGATGTTAAAGGTAGTGCATTTGTACATATCGATTATAAAGAAGAAAATTCCACAGATAGTATAGACTTTGATTGTATAGAGGTGGATGGAATTTTATATTTAGGAGAAAAGTATGAGACAGGAGATATAGATTCTGGAAATCTAAAAAAATATCACTTACTTTATAAAAAAGAATCATAAGTAGGGAAAATTATGGGTAAAGTAAAAAGATGAAAAGAAAAGAGTTTAACCTCTCATCTTTTCCAATAATGCTCTAACTATCTCACGGTCATCAAAGTGAAATTTCTCTCCCTTGATTTCCATTGTATCTTCATCTCCTTTACCAAGAATCATTAAAACTTCATTCTCTTCTAACTCTCTTAGAGCCTCTTGGATTGCAAATGCTCTATCAACCATGGCTCTAGTGTTAGATTGGTCTTTTATGCCTAAAAGAATATCTTCAATAATCGCTTCAGGTGCTTCACTTCTTGGATTGTCACTTGTAACATATACTTTTTTAGCAAATTTTGAAGCTACTGCACCCATTCTTGGTCGTTTACCTCTATCTCTATCTCCCCCTGCTCCAAATACAACTGATATATCTTGGTCTTTTATGCTATCGAGAACTTGAATCATACCATCATCTGTATGTGCAAAATCAACAATTACTAAAGGTTTTCTGCTAACAACCTCCATTCTTCCTGCTACACCTGCAAATCTCTCTACAACTTCACAAATCTCTGCTACATTTCTGCCTGTCAAGATGGTAGTTGCTCCAATTGATGCCATAAGGTTAAAAAGGTTAAATAGTCCCACCATAGGAGAGTGAAATGTTGCTTCCGTAGAGAGATGTTTGATTCCTGCTGTAATGCCATGCTGTAAAGAGAATGCTTGAACTTTAAAGGTTGCAGGTTCATCTACACCATAACTTTGTGCATTTTTAGGATTGTAGGTAATGTTTTTAATATCATCTTTGTTTAGAAGTTTTGGAGAGTCATCTGCAAAAAAACGGCTCTTAACAGCTCGATACTCCTCTACTGTTCCATGATAATCAAGATGGTCAGAGGTTACATTTGTGTGGATTTTTAGTGCAAATTTCAATCCCTCTATTCTATTTTGGTCAATAGCATGAGAACTTACCTCCATGATGAAGTAGTTACAACCTCTATCTTTTGCCATTTTCATGCTATGTAAAATATGTAAAATAGATGGGGTTGTCATGGATTTCTCTTCTACTCTCTCTTCGTTAGCAAAAAATCCTCGTGTTCCTAAAAGGGCTGGTTTCTCTCCTAAATCTAAAAGAAAAGAGTATATTCCTGCTGTAACAGTAGTTTTTCCATTTGTTCCTGTTACACCAACAACTTTTAAACTATCTAAATTCCAATTTTCAATAAGTTTAGAGGGGGTAATATGTGGGGGTGGAGTATCTAGTTTATCAAAATATTTTCTATTTTGTGCTGTTAAAAGAAATAGATTTTCTTTTGCTAAAAGGTTAGTATCATCTGTAATATATCTATAGTCATTTAAATTGTAATCTAATTTCACTTTAATATCTTTTTTTTAAGATTATTATATCCTATTGAGATTAATCATCTTTTATTTTATGATAAAGTGCATAAATCTCTTGATCCTTGTGAACATTACCATTAGATGAGTCTAAAAATTGTAGTGCTAACTCTTTTTGACCTCGTTGGATTAACTCTTCAATAAACTGCATATACTCTTCTCTATTTTTTAAGATAATATGTGTTGAGAACATTACATCTTCAAAAGCCTCTTTAAAATCTCCTCGTTCATCAATAAAACGTAAAAAATCTTTATAGCCAATCCCATCTTTGTACTCTATTTTATCTTTATTTGATTTTACTAACTCATTAACTTTCTCATTACCCACATCAAGAGTAGAGAGAAGGTTAATCATGGTCTCTCCTGCATTCTCTTGTTCATTTTTGATAATTTGATAATAATCAAACAAGGCTTGTGCCTCATCTCCATTTTCAATACCAATATCAGATAGATATATACCTATTTTGGCATCTTTATTTGATGGGTAATCTCTTAATAATAATCCATAAACAGTTAAAGCATTTTCATATTTACCTACTGAAAATAGCTCTTCAGCACGGGTTAATAATGTATCAATACTTATCTTAGCCATAGTTATCCTAACTGTTCCAATTTATCTTCCCAACCATGAGGCACATTCATTACCTTTATATCTGGATGAATAAAAGTTTTCATCTCTTTTTCAATACCAAATTTTATGGTAGTTCCAGAACTACCACAACCAACACAAGCACCTTGTAATTGAACAAAGACTGTACCATCTTTTATATCTATTAATTTAACATCTCCACCATCTTTTTGTATCCAAACTTTTGCTTTATTAAGCATATCTGTAACAATTGGTTTTAACTCTTCATCTGTAAATGGAAGCACTTGCTTCTCCTTAATTTTGTAATTAATCTATTTATACATTATATTTAAATGTTTGTCAAGAACAAATGATAAGTTTTCGCATCTTGGCTTTTTGGTTGTCTATATTTTGTTACTCTTTCATTGAAATATAAAGATATAAAGAATAAAATACCTCAATTAAAAGGTAAATTGGTGAATAGATGATTCGAAAAATTTTTAAAACAAAAAATACAAACATTAAACTTAAAAATTTTATAGATAAATATAAAATACCAAGAGAGTATCTATCTATCAATAGAAAATCCATATCTAGGGGAATACTTATTGGTCTTTTTTGGGGTTTTATTCCAATGCCAATGCAGATGTTAGCTCTCTTAGCTGTTACCCCTTTTGTTAGATTTAATGTACCCATAGCAATCTCAATGGTATGGTTGAGTAATCCAATTACTATGCCATTTATGTACTATATGGAGTACAAAACAGGAAATCTGATTCTAGGCAGAGAGGGGATAGATAATATTGAATTAACTTTAGATTGGTTTAGTAAGAATTGGGATAGTATTATTGTACCTCTATATGTTGGGACAATCCCTTACTCGACTGTTGTATCACTTCTCATATATTACATAATTAATTTGTTGTGGATTAGGTCTGTTAAAAAAGAGAGATTTAATAAAATTAAAGAGTAGAAAATTTAAATAATATTTTGAGGTTCAAAAAAGAACCTCATGTAGGTGGATACTATTGAACTAATTCAATAATAGCCATCGGTGCTGCATCACCTCTACGGTTACGAGTTTTAATGATTCTTGTATATCCACCATTACGCTCTGCATATTCAGGTGCAATTTCAGTAACAAGTTTATTTGTACAAACTTTATCTTGTAACATTGCAAAAACTGCTCTATGTGCATTATCTCCACTAGACGCTTTTGTTATAAGCTTTTCAAAATAACTTCTAAGCTCTTTTGCTTTAGGAAGAGTTGTCTCTATTCTTCCATATTTAATAAGAGCAATAGAGAGGTTTTTTAATAGTGCCGCTCTGTGAGCAGAAGTTCTGCTTAACTTACGGTATCCATGTTTATGTCTCATATATCTTCCTTCTTATCGAGCTAGTTTTTTAACTGCTCTATTTTCTTAACAAGATTAACTCTTGTAATATCTGTCAAATCAAAATCTTCGCCATAACCTAAGTTATCTAAACATTCAGAAATCTCATCTAATGATTTTTTACCAAGATTTTTAATATTTTTAATCTCATTGGTATTCATTAATACCAATTCTCCAATAACTTTCATTCCAGCACGGTCAAGTGAATTAAATGAACGAGCAGATAAACCTAGTGACTCAATTGGTTCAAGATATGCTCTGATTTCAGAATCATCATTATTTCGTTTAATAGGTGCTGCATTGATTTCAACATCAAGAACTCCATTAAATACTGAAAGCTGTTTGTACATTGTCTCTAATGCATTTGTAAAAGCATCAACAGGAGATACTTGACCATCTGTTTCAATGTCAAAGACAATTTTTTCATAGTTTGGATTATCTTCAACTAAGACATTTTGAATGTCATAGTTTGCTTTTTTTACAGGTGTAAAGAAAGCATCCAATGCAATAGCATCAACTGCTACATCAGCTCTAATATCTTCACTTTGAACATAACCTAAACCTTTAGCAATTACAACTGTAAAGTTTAGGATAGCATCCTCATTAAGAGTTGCTAAAAATGCATCTGGATTTACAATCTCTACTTCATCAGTTACTAAATCTTTTGCTAAAATTTCTCGAGAACCTACAAAGCTATAGTTAACTTCTAATTTCTCAACACCTTCAGCAAGTTTAAAACGAATATTTTTAAGATTAATAATAAAGACTGCAACATCTTCATGCATTCCACGAACGCTATCAAACTCATGTGCAGCACCCTCAATCTTAATAGAGATTGGAGCAAATCCAATAGAAGAACCCAATATTAGTCTTCTTAAAGGGTGTGCAAGTGTAATAGCATAACCACTCTCAAAAGGATAGGCAATAACTTCAGATCTATTTGTTCCTAGTTCATTCACTTCAACATTTGTTGGAAGTGATGGAGCTACTTTAATTTTTTTCATTCTTTGCCTTTTTGCCTAATGTTTATTGTTACTTAGAGTAAAGCTCAACGATTAATCTCTCTTCAACTGGAATTGAAATTTCATCTCTATTTGGAACTCTTGTGAAGATACCAAAAAATTTATCTTTTTCAACATCTACCCACTCAACCATACCTGTTTGATTTGTAAGTTCCATTGCTCTTACAACTTGTGTATTTGCTTTAGATTTTTCTCTAATTTCAATCTTTTGACCTGCTTTAACTCTAAATGATGGAATATCAACTTTCTTACCATCAACAAGAATATGTCCGTGGTTTGTAAGTTGTCTTGCAAATCTTCTAGTAGTTGCAAAACCCATTCTGTAAACTACATTATCAAGTCTCTGCTCAAGAAGTTGAATAAGGAGTGAACCTGTATTTCCCTCTTGTCTTTTAGCTTCTGCAAACAATGCTCTAAACTGTTTTTCAGATACACCATACATAAATTTAGCTTTTTGCTTCTCTTGAAGCTGTTCACCATATTCACTTAGTTTTGTTCTTCTTTGACCATGTTGCCCTGGTGGGTATGGTCTTTTCTCTAAAGCTGATTTACCTGCTAGTCTTCTCTCTCCCTTTAAGCCGAGATCAACACCAAGTCTTCGCTCTAGTTTTTCAACTGGACCTCTATATCTTGCCATGTTTAATACCTTTAATTATTCTATGAATTATTAAGTTTATCACTAAAAATAGTGATTAAACTCTTCTCTGCTTAGGAGGACGACAACCATTATGTGGTAATGGAGTAATATCTTTTAACCAAGCTACTCTAATGCCTTCAGTTGCACCAATTGATTTAACAGCTGTATCTCTACCAGAACCAGGTCCTTGTACTTTGATACCAACCTCTTTAATTCCATGCTCCATCGCTTTTGCCATTGCATCTGCAACAGCTTCTGTCGCTGCAAAAGGAGTAGATTTTTTAGAACCTTTAAATCCTAAAGCACCAGCAGAACTCCATGCAATAACATTACCTAGTTCATCAGTAACTGTAATTACTGTATTGTTAAAGGTAGCAGCTACATAAACTACACCTTTAGCAATATTCTTTTTTGCTTTTTTCTTATTCATTTATCATTACCTTCTTATGCTGCACCAACAGTTTTTCTTTTACCCTTACGAGTTCTAGCATTTGTCTTAGTTTTTTGACCACGAACAGGAAGTCCTCTTCTGTGTCTAAGTCCTCTGTATGAACCTAAATCCATAAGACCTTTTATGTCAAGAGTAACTTTTTTTCTAAGATCTCCCTCTACCATGAAATTCTCTTGAATCTCATTACGGATTGATGCTGCTTGTGCATCTGTCAATTCATATACTCTTGTATTATAGTCAATACCTGTTGCATCAAGAATTTTTCTTGAACTATGAAGACCTATACCATATATATATGTAAGTCCATACTCAATTCTCTTTTTTTTAGGTAAATCAACACCTGATATACGTGCCATGCTTATCCTTGTCTTTGTTTATGTTTTGGATTTTTGCAGATGATTCTAACGATACCTTTTCGTTTAATTATCTTACAATCATCACACATTTTTTTTACTGATGGTCTAACCTTCATTGGTTACTCCTAAAGTCTGTTTTTGCACTTAAGTTGCGTCATGGTTAGATGAAGATAGTTAACCTATTATCTAACCAACTCTTATATAAGCAGTGCGTATTATATAAAAATTCTTCACGCAGAATTACACTAAATTTAGATTTAGGTCGCGAATAGTAACAAATGGTTAATTAATTTTTACTTATATTTTAAAGAATTGTTGAAATTTTATTAATTTTTGTTATATGGGAAGCAGATTGGTTGAGTTAACAACCAATTTAAAAGAGGGAATTGGTTATTTCATACCAAAAGAGTTCATTCCACCCATTATATTTCCAAAATTGTTCATAGCTTGGGATTTTTTATTATCTTCTACCATTTTAAGCACATCATTAACGGCAGATATAAGAAGAATCTGCATAGAGGATTTATCTTCTAATAGAGAATCATCAATGGTAATATCAATAATCTCATTTCCTCCATTTGCTGTTACCTCAACCATTCCACCACCTGCTTTAGCTGTCATGGTTATATTTTTAGCCTCTTCTTCCATCTTTTTAGCTTTAGATTGAAGCTCTTCCATCATCGCTCCCATCTTGCTCATGTCAAAACCTTCAAACATTATTTTAATCCTTTAAATTCTTGTGCTATTGTATTATCATCTTCTAAAATAACTATTTTAGGTTCAAACTCATCTGCCTCTTCTTCACTCATGGAGGCATAGGCAATAATAATTATTTTATCCCCTATTTCAACTTTGCGAGCAGCTGCTCCATTGAGACATATCTCTTTTTTTCCTGCTTCTCCAGGAATAATATAGGTAGAGAATCGTTCTCCATTATTTATGTTTACAATATCTACTTTTTGTCCTACACGCATATTCCCTGCATCAAGTAAGTTTTGGTCAATGGTTATAGAACCTACATAGTGCAAGTTAGCCTCAGTTACTGTCGCTCTGTGCAGTTTACTATAGAGCATGGTAATGTTCATTAGAGTAGTCTCCGTGATTTATGATTTTTTTGTATTATAGCAGATTATTATTTTTCTTTAGAAGTATTAAAATGATTTTAGATAGGTAATAAGCCTATCTAAAATTAACGTGCCATTTTTGATGGTGGTACAGGGTCTCCCCACATCTCTTCTGGAATTATAAAATCCTCTACAACATTTCCTGCAATAATATGCTCATCAATAATTCTATCTATTTTCTCTTTTGTTAATCCTACATACATTGTATGCCCTGGTTCTACTAAAATAACAGGCCCTTGTTGACAACGATTAAGACAAGAGGTCTGGATTGGTTGAACAGTACCAATAATACCTTTTTGCATAAGAGTTTGAGATAGATACTGCATAAGCTGTTGTGATTCTGGATTATTTTGACTTACACAGCTTGGTTTTGGCATCCCTGGAGGTGCTGATTGTTGACATTTAAATATATAAAATGCTGGTTGTGGTATTCCCATCATATTTTAAATCCTTTTTTTTAATTAGGAGTAATATACTCTTAATTAAAAAAATATAGACTTAATCAAAAGATTAAAAATATATTTTAGTTACAAATAGATAAAAAAGTAACACTATTCTCGATAGGGAGTAGAGGCTCTAAAGCCTATTCCTTCACTACTACTATCTCCCATATTTCCATCTATCCCTGTAGTACCATTTAGTAGATTCAATATATCTCCTCCACGTACTACTACACCATAAGAAGCTTTATATACCCCTGAACCCATTCCTACATCTAATGTACTTAATGCTCCATAGCTATAGTCATGGTTATAATAGACTTTGTCCATATCTACCATCCACCAAGACTCTATATCATTCAAAGAGAATTTTGAATTTTCATCTCCATCTTTTAACCATATTAAATTAGATAAATACTCTAAATTAATTGAATCTATCTCATATATATTATATTTAAAGTCTACAATAGGTATATTAATATCTTGACCAAGTAAACCATTTCTTAAAGATTTACCATCTCCACCACTATCTTTATCTGCTTTTAATAGTTTTAAAATATGAATATACTGTTTTTGACTTAATAGATTTAAATTGTTATTTACTAAAGCTCCTTGAGTCTCTGTAAGTTCATATTTTTTCAAACTAACCATTGCTAAGTAGGGTGGCATATCAGTTATTCGTAAACTACTTGAACTATTTTTATTAAATGTAACCTCTTTTCCTTTTAATGTATCTGTTAATTTATCTTGCATATATCCTGTTAAAGAAGAATCACTATTTAAAATAGTAGTTCTATTTTCAATGAATTTATAATAGTTATCTACAATAGATATAACCTCATCGGCAGGAATCTCTTTTCCAATATCATGTGCTTGGTAACTAGATGCCCAAAAACCACTCTCATTAACTCCATCTTCATCAACATCAAAACCACCAGGAACATATATAAATCCAAGAGATGATAGTTTAATTCCCATCTCTGTTTCTGTCTCCCATAGACAACGCTTATTTTTATCAAGTGGGTCTCCTTTATCACCACACTCCATCTCTTTTATATTTACTTGACCATCTCCATCACTATCATTATTTGGATTACTATTATTCATATCAAGTTCATCAACAACACCATCACTATCACTATCTTTTGAGGAAGAGTCTAAAGCATCAATTACTCCATCACCATCTTTATCACTCTCGCCCTCATCCATATCATTTTTTCCATCTCCATCACTATCTTTAAGAGTAGGATTAGTACCTCTTAGTATCTCCTCTACATCACTTAATCCATCATTATCATCATCTAAATCAAAGCTATCAATTACTCCATCTCCATGACTATCAACTCCATTATCAGCAATACCATCTCCGTTAATATCGGCATCGGCAATATCTTTTATTCCATCTCCATCTGTATCTTTTCCATTGTCATTAACCCCATCACCATCTACATCTACATCTGCACCATCTGGAATTCCATCTCCATCTGTATCTGTATTATCACTATTTGGGTCTTTATCATCATCTAACACATCATTATCATCATCATTGTCATATAGATTATTAATCCCATCTCCATCATTATCTTTTCCATTGTCATCAACACCATCTCCATCAACATCAACATCTGCCCCATCTAAAATACCATCTCCATCTATGTCACTATTGTTATCATCTGGGTCTAAATCATCTGGTAGTCCATCCTTATCATTATCTTTCCTATTATCAACAGTATCATGGGCATCATTTACTCCATCACCATCACTATCTTTTCCATTATCAGGAGTGCCATCACCATTTACATCTACATCCGATATATCATTAATTCCATCACCATCAGAGTCTTTTCCATTATCAGTAACACCATCTCCATTAACATCAACATCTACACCATCTAGAATTCCATCTCCATCTGTATCTGGATTTCCATTATTTGGGTCAATATCATCTGGTAATCCATCTCCATCACTATCTTTGCTATTATCAATGGTATCATGTTCATCATTAATTCCATCACCATCACTATCTTTTCCATTATCAGCAATACCATCACCATTTACATCTACATCAGAGATATCATTAATTCCATCACCATCAGAATCTTTTCCATTATCAGCAATACCATCTCCATCAATATCAACATCTACACCATCAGGAATTCCATCTCCATCTGTATCTATATTATTATTATTTGGGTCAATGTCATCTGGTAATCCATCTCCATCTCTATCTTTGCTATTATCAATAGTATCATGTTCATCATTAATTCCATCCCCATCACTATCTTTTCCATTGTCAGGAGTACCATCGCCATTTACATCTACATCAGAGATATCATTAATTCCATCACCATCAGAATCTTTTCCATTATCAGCAACACCATCTCCATCAATATCAACATCTACACCATCAGGAATTCCATCTCCATCTGTATCTATATTATTATCATTTGGGTCAATGTCATCAAGTAGCCCATCACCATCTTTATCTTTACTATTATCAATAGTATCATGTGTATCATTTTTTCCATCACCATCAGAATCTGTACCATTATCAGCAATACCATCTCCATCAATATCAACATCTACACCATCTATAATTCCATCTCCATCAATATCAGGATTTTTACTATTTGGATCTAAATTATCTGATAGTTCATCTTTATCATTATCTTTTCTATTATCAACAGTATCATAAGCATCATTTACTCCATCACCATCAGAATCTTTTCCATTATCAGCAATACCATCTCCATTTATATCTACATCAGAGATATCATTTATTCCATCGCCATCACTATCTTTTCCATTATCAGCAATACCATCTCCATTTACATCTACATCTACACCATCTAAAATTCCATCACCATCTGTACCTGGATTTCTATTATTTGGGTCAATATCATCTGATAATCCATCTCCATCTCTATCTTTGCTATTATCAACGGTATCATATTCATCATTAATTCCATCGCCATCACTATCTTTTCCATTATCAGGAGTGCCATCACCATTTACATCTACATCAGAGATATCATTAATTCCATCACCATCAGAATCTTTTCCATTATCAGCAATACCATCTCCGTTAATATCAACATCTGCTCCATCAGGAATTCCATCTCCATCTGTATCTATATTAGTATATTCTGCTCCAAGTACAGCCTCTTCGCTATCTGGAATTCCATCATTATCAATATCTACTAGTTTTGTACTATTGTCACTGTTCGATGCTCTATCTTTTCCACAACCTGATAAGATTAAAATAATAGATAGAATAGATAGAATTTTTTTATGATTTAAAAACATTATATTCTCCTTTTTGGATAATTTAATATCGCTTCAATGCGACGATTTTTAGCTCTTCCCTCTTCTGTACTATTTGAAGCAATAGGCATATTTTCTCCCATTCCCTCTGGATGTATTCTTGTGGGGCTAACACCATTGAAAATTAAAGCTTGAACAACAGAATTTGCTCTTCTGTATGAGAGAGATTTATTTAAAACATCAGAACCTCTACTATCTGTGTGTCCAATAATAGTTACCAAACTACCTCTGTTATTAATTAAAAAATTTGCAAATTTAGAAACTTTATTCATTGAAGATGCTCTAATATCAGCAGAGTTTGTTTTAAAATGTATTTTTAATGTTGCTTTTATGGGACAACCATATCCATCAACAGAAAAATTACATGGAGTATTTGGGCATTGGTCTAATCTATCTTCTACACCATCTCTATCTATATCTGGGGCTGAAATTTTAATTGAACACTCATTACTATTTGAATAGATGATTTTTCTAGGTTCTCTAATAATAATTGGTTTTACAGGTGGTCTCTCAACTATTTTTATTATTGGTTTGATGATAACAGGCTTAATCTCTCTTTTAGGTTCTTCTCTAACAATATGTTTAATAACAGGCTTAATTATGGTTTTTGTATAGTTAATTGGAATATTAACTCCTGCTGTTAAGATAGCCTCATTATTTTCATCTCTATTTCCTAAAATTTGAAGAAAACGACCCTCTACTTTTGCACTATATCCATTTTTAATATCAATATTAAGACCTGCTCCAGCTTGAATAAAGGGATGACTCTCGATAACTCCTTCTTTCTCTCCTATAACTTTTTCATATCCTAAACCTGCAAGAGCATATGGTGAAATATTAGTTTGGGTTTCATACTCATATATGCCATTAACAGATAATTTCATTAAAGCATCTGCATCCTCTTCTTTTAAATCTACATACTCCAAATCAACTCTTGGACTAATAATATATGAACTATCTTGATATGATAGAGAAAATGTAGGATTATTAAATTTTGAACCATCGCTATTTTTTGTAGAAGTTACTCCAATGTTAATACCAATCTCTCTCTCTGGAGTTGTAGCATCTAATATGCTTAAGATTGATACTATGTAGAAGATTTTTTTTATAAACATTCTATCTCCTTAAATTATATAACTATAGTTAAATTTTAACATACATTTCTAAGCTTTCTTGCTTATATTTATATTTTTCTTAAAAATAGTATATTAATTTAACTAATTATAATAATATGGAAGTAGAAGAGTTTTCTTTATAATTTTATATGTTGTTATATAATGAATTTAGATTTTTTTACACTGCAATAAATATTGCAGTGGCTTTAAAGTTATATTATCTCTTTTCTAACTAAACTAACTCCTATAATCATGCTAAGAAGCATCATTAAAACCATACCTAAATTAGAAAATACTGGAATACTCTCTCTATATGGTTCGCAAATACACTCTCCTGTTATAGTAATACTAGATGTGTTACTTATTCCACCATTAGTATCACGAAGAACATAATTTATGGGAGATGGAGTTGTTGCACTACATCCTCTAGCAGGAGTAAAAACTACATTGTTATCTCTATTTACACTCCACACACCACCACCTACAATAATCTCATCTGTAAGTGTTCCATCACTATTAACAAGTAGAACAGTTGCCCCTTCTGGGATACCTTTATCATTTCCAATAACATTGATAACAATAGGGTCTGAACCATGAGCTACACCAGAATCATTATGTGTTACAATCTCTCTATTGTATGATATAGTAAGAGGAATAGTTACTGTTGCGTTTGAACTTCTAACATCATTCCCATCTACTGCTACATAAGTAAAAGTGACATCTCCTACAAAGTTTGAATTTGGGTCAAATTTTAGACCATTTGCCTCTTCTAATGTTAATCTTTGATTGAGCTTTACAGGAGTCTTTCCATCTGACATATATAGAATACCTTGATTACTATTTGGAAGAGAGGTAATAATAAAAGTTGAAACAGAATTACCACTACTATCTTTTCCAGATAGATTTAAAATATCTACAGCACTTAAACTATTTGGCATCTTTGGATTATTTTTATCATCAGCTGTTGGTGCATTATCTACAATATCAGAAATCAGAGGAATAGTTACTGTTGCGTTTGAACTTTTAACACCACTACCATCTACTGCTACATAAGTAAAAGTAACATCTCCTACAAAGTTTGAATTTGGGTCAAATTTTAGACCATTTGCCTCTTCTAATGTTAATGTTTGATTGAGCTTTACAGGAGTCTTTCCATCTGACATATATAGAATACCTTGATTACTATTTGGAAGAGATGTAATAATAAAAGTTGCAATAGAATTACCACTACTATCTTTTCCAGATAGATTTAAAATATCTACAGCACTTAAACTATTTGACATCTTTGGATTATTTTTATCATCAGCCGTTGGTACATTATCTACAATATCAGAATTCAGAGGAATAGTTACTGTTGCTTTATTTCCCTCTACACCACTATCTGAAATAGCTATATAGGTAAAGGTAACATCTCCTACAAAGTTTGAATTTGGGTCAAATTTTAGACCATTTGCCTCTTCTAATGTTAGTGTCTGATTAAGATTTACAGGAGTTGTGCGATTTGACATATATAGAACGCCTTGATTACTATTAGGAAGAGATGTAATTCTAAACCTAGAAATAGCATTACCATTACTATCTTTTCCTGATAGATTTAAAATATCAACAGCACCTAGAGTGTTTAACATTTCTGGATTGTTTTTATTATCTGATGTAACAGTAAGATTAGAACATTCAGCTTTTGCAACTAAAGGGATTTTTACTATACCTACTGTTCCCTCTTCGTCTCCATCACTTACTCCAGCATATTGAAACTCTGCAGTAGCATCTGAACAACTCTCTTTAGGGTCAAACTTTAGCCCATCTGCTTCTGTTTGAGAAAGTGTTTGATTAATAGTTATAGCTGTTGTTCCATCTGCCATATATAGAGTACCTAAATTACTACTTGGTAGTTTTTTAATAATATATTTATTGATAATATAGGTACTACTAGTAAAGTATGCCGATAAATCAACAATATCTGTTGCACCTAAAGTGTTAAGCATATCAGGGGTATTTGTTTTATCTTCTGTAATAATATTTGGTTGATTACCTGTTGCATAAGATAGGTTACTCATAACTCCTAGAAATATAATTGTACTTATAATAAATTGATTAAAAATTTTCATTTTATCTCCTTTAAGAATATGTTGCTTTTTATTGCAAACACATTATAACATATTAAAATATATTTTATTGCTTAAATTGTTTAGAACAAATTTGTATATTTAAATTTACTTTATTATATAGTATACATTATATATTTAACTTTTATTTAAATACGATAGATTTAAAACGTATATCTCCCATTCAAATATAGATACCGTCCAGTCTCATTTAATAACATAGTTTTATCTCCACCCACTAGAGTTAAATCTTTTTGACTGTTTGATACCGTATATGTTTTATCAAATATATTATCTACTCCAAAAGTTAGATTTAGAGAATCAGTTATTTCTTTATCTAATGTGAAATTAAAAACTCCATAACCAGCTATCTTCTGCTCTCCATTATCACTATCAATCTTATTCCAACTATCACGTGCTACAACCTCTAATTTTGCAACAGCACTATCAAACTCATAATTCATAGCTAGAGTTAATTTTAGAGGATTAATATCTGCTAAATCTCTATCTTTTTGATTTTCTGGTAAATCATCTTTCTTCCCAACACTATATGCTAGACCATAATCAAAGATTAGTTCATCTGTTGCAGAGTAACTACCACTAACCTCTGCTCCATAGATGGTAGCATCAATGTTTGTAAAGTTACTACCATCTTTTTTCAATCCATTGTAATAGATATAATCTTTTAACCTACTATAGAAGATTTTTGTCTTAATCTTACCACTATCAAAACTCTTTTCAAAACCAATATCTGTCTCATAATTTGTACTCTTATTTAGATTTGAAGTTCCTATCTGAAGTCCCTCTTTGTTAACATAGTATAACTCTCTTGCATCAGGTACTCTAGTAGATTTCCCCACACCTACATAATATTTCAAGCCATCATCTCCATTTAGTGTTGCAAAGATATTTCCTATTAAACCACTATAATCATTTGATGGTTGATTACCTGAAGGAGTTATCGTTGTGTCATCAAATCGTAATCCACTCTCTATGGTTAAAGAGCCAATATCTACTCTATCTTTTAGAAATATTGCTTGGTTTTTGGTATCTACATCATATATACTATGTACTCTCTTTAGAGGAAATGGCTCTCCATTTTTATAATATTTCCCATCCCAATTTCTTACACTCTTATCCAAACCAAACATAAGCTTATGCTCTCCTAACATAAAGCTATTTTTGATTTTTGCTCCTTTCATCTTTGTAGTTAAGGCATGTTTTATGATACCTATGTTGATTGATGATTTTCTATTCTTAATCGACATTGGATGTTCAACCTCTGTTTGGTAGAGTTGAATCTCTAATTTTTTAGATAAATCTCCCAAATTATCTATGGAGTAGACTACATCATATAAATCTGAATCATCAAAATCAGCATCCATTGGTGTACTAGGGTAGAGTATATTTTTACTTCTATTTGCTGTATAGCTCAATTTTAACTCTTGTTCATCTGTAATATTCCAAAATAGTTTTCCCATAAAAGATTTTCTCTCATAGGCATCTCTATTGGATTTATTTGGAAGATAGCTCATTCCTGCTAAAGGAGTTCCATCTACTTGATTGGAAAGTTGTTCTGAAAAATTATCTCCATTCCCATCTACATATTGTCCACCTTGCTCTTCTGAAGCAGAAAATAGAACTTTTACATCTTCTCCTATTCCTCCAGAGGCAGAGAGTGTTGCCTTTTTATAGTCAAAACTTCCTACATTTAGATTTATCTCTCCTGTAAACTCCTCTTTTGGTTCTCTTGTTTTAATCTTAATTTTACCACTAAGTGTTCCAAAATCCTCAACATCAAAGCCACCCTCTACGATATTTAGACTATCAATATTTTGAGTCATAATGTGTGAAGTTGGAGGGTCCATTCTATTGCTACATGCTCCATAAATTTTCATTCCATCAACAACCACATTGATATTATCTCTTTTTTGACCTCTAAAGATAATATCGTTTGCAACGCCACTTCTTCTTATTATGTTCACAGCAGGTGTTGCTTGACTCAAAGCCTCTGCAAGGTCAGAAGATTTTAACTCCTCTCCATAGACATCAGAAATTACCTCTGTGGTAATTCTTTTTTGTGTGATATTAATATCGGCCAATATCTCTTCACCATTAAGTAGTTTTATGGTTACTAGTGAAAGATAAATTACTCTCTTCATAAATATTCCCTTTTTTATTAAATTCTATATTAGTTGTGTTAATTTAGTGTTAATAAATTATAGATATTATATTTTGATGAAAAAACAGATATGGATAGCTACTCTTATTTACCTTGTTTCTCTTATCTTTTTAGGAGTTATATATTATATCCTTTTGAAAAATAGTATTGACATATATATTATTTTAACTATTTTGATAGCTCTATCTCTCTCATTGGGTTATAGTTTAAACTCTTATATTTTGAGTGAAAAGTTTAAGATAGATGAAAATCTACTACATTTAACAAAAGAGATTTTACATGAGTTAAATATTCCTCTCTCTACAATCAAAGCAAACACAACTATGTTAAGACGTAGTCTAAAAGATAATGAAAAGGGCATTAAACGTATAGAGCGAATAGAGAACTCCTCAAAAAGGTTAGAGAGATTATATTCAGAGCTAATATATAGTATAAAAAGAGAGATAGAAGATATAGAGAAAGAGAGTTTTGATTTGGTGTTATTGATAGAGGAGAGGGTTGAGGCACTTAAAACTTTAGATAGAAACCCTTTTGTTATATACATTCCACCATGTAATATATATGTAGATAAGATAGGATTTGAAAAGATGATAGACAATGTATTAATTAATGCCATGAAGTATTCACAAAAAGATAAACCTATCACAATAAAACTAGAAAATAATATTTTAACCATAAAAGATAGAGGTATTGGAATGGATGAACTTGAACTAGTAAAGATTTATGATAGATACTATCAATCAGATAATCATATATCTGGAGATGGAATTGGTCTATCGTTAGTTAAAGCTTACTGTGATGATGAAAATATTAAAATACGCATCTATTCTGAAAAAGGGAAGGGAACAGAGGTCAAGTTTAATTTGATTAATGTTAAAATATAATATGTTTTTTTATATTATTAAAAAAAGGATTGCTATGAAAACTATTGCTCTATCGTTAACTATTTTACTTTTAGGTGTTGGGTGTGAGACAGGAACTAGATATGATAAGAATGATACAAAAATAGATGGAAAAAAAGAGTTAAAGAAGATAGATGAATCTATTCTAAATCTAATTGAGGATAGAGATAAAAAATCTGAAACTCAGTTAACTAAAAAGTCATACATAGAAGAGGGTGGTAAATCTGTTAATCATAAGTATGACCCAGAGAATCCTCTAAATAGTGATATTTTAGAGGAAGATAGTAGTTATATAGAAAATAATAAAAAGTATACTTCAAAAGAGGAGTCATCTTTTAGTAATGAAAATATAACTGATGGATTAAATATTAAATCTATTAGAGTAGGTTATCATGACACATATACACGTTTAGTTTTTGACATATATAAAGATAATAAAAAGGCTACAAAAGTAGGCAAATACAATCTTGAGCATAATCCTGAAACAGATATGATATCTGTAACATTAAATGGATATAGTGGTTTTTCAGCAAAAATTCCAAATTTTTCAAAAAAGAGTATTGTTGAAAAGATTTACAGAGGAGAATATATATATGATAGTGAATTTAACTTTTCAATCAAACTAAGAGATTCGGCTAAAGTAAAATCTTATGCCTATAAAAATCCTGCTAGATTGATTATTGATATTACACCTTTCTAAAATGGTGTAATAAAATATTTTAAATTAAATTGAGTCAAACCCCATATCATCTGTTGGAGCTTGGCGATTATTCATATCTCCTTGTTTATGAGTCTCAACACTCTTTTGGATTTGAGGCTCTCCCTCTTCACGGTATCTATTGTGTCTTGCACCACGTTCATGGAGAAAGATAACCATCTTCTTTTGTCCCAATTTTTTTGCATAATCTTTGGCACTCATTCCATTATTATCTTTTCCATTCACATCTGCACCAAAGCCAATAAGTAGTTCTACCATTGAGGTATTGTTGAAACAAGAGGCTAAAACAATAGGTGTAATACCACTTGGACGACTTGTATCATTTACACTCATTCCTCTATCTACACAAAATTTTACAATATCTTCACGCTTAAATTTGATTGCAATATCAATAGCACTTAATCCATCTTCATCAATCTCTCTAATATCACAACCATACTCTAGGAGAACTTCAATAAGTTCTATGGAGGCATATTTACGAATAGCATAAAATAGTACAGGCATATTGTCAGGGTCTTCTAGCCCATACTCTAACCCTGCATCAATAGGCTCAGTAAGGTCTACACCTGCTTTACATAATGCTCTTACTTTTACAATACTATCATTCTCAATAGCTTCTGCTAACTCTTCCATCTAATTAAGACCTTTTTTATCTGATTTAACTAAGTTATAGCATAAAAGATTAGAACAATCTCTTAATGTCTCTGATTTCCAGCAAAAAAGTTACCTGCCAATCCTAAAGGAACAACAGTTCTATAAAATAGATATCTACCTGCTAATTCAGAGAGTAGTGAACCTATAATGGCTACCACTAAAACTGTTATGGCTAAAGCATGAAGACCACTTGATGTAAATAGAATAGATGTAAGAGGAAAGATAAGAGCAGATACTATAAGAGAATAGAGTCTAAACTTTTTAACTTTACCAAAAGTATCTTGTAGAAGAATTCTTGTTCTGTTTAGTTGGTAGTATAAATCTCCATCTTTATCTAAGTGTCTATAGAAGAGAACCTCTTCATATATAATTAGCATTTGTGCCATTCCTGCCAAGAGAGATACAGCTAAAAGTACAGTTGCACCTGCTCCACCATTGCTTGTTAGAAGAAGTAGAGAGATTAGTAAAAATCCAATATATCCTGAACCAAAGAAACGCTTTGTAGTAGATTTTCTATCCCATGCTGGTCTAGCTCTTACTCTATAAATCATAGATTGAGCGTAAATACCATAGACTCCAAGAGCTAAAGTTAGAAACATAACAGATATAAGTGTAAATCCTTCTATATTTAAAAAGTACATTCCTGCAACAACCGAGGCTAAACCAGTATAAACCCCCAATGCAATGGCTTCACGAGATAGCCAAGAGGTTCTCCAGTTTTTCATTGCAGTCATTGCCAAAATAGGGCGACCTAGATGTAGAGCAGATAGAGGTAGACCAATAGCCGATGGAAGAAATGCCATAATCGCCATAGCAAGTGTTGGTTTAGGTAGATTAAACCCTAGACTAAAGAGTATTTGACCTAAAAATAGAGCTAAAAATGCACCCAAAGATATTTGAGTAAGAACAGTCATAAAGACTAAAGGTAACTCTGCATGTGCAGGTTTCAATAATCTTTCATCAGCAGGTCGATACTCTGGCATATTTTCAGGTAGAGTATATCTTGTTGTAGGTTTAGTAATAGATATATCTGGTAGATGAGGTGCTACCCCCTCTTTCTCCATTCCATACTTTATCCACTCCTCTTTATGCACCACCTCTATCTCAATTGCCCCAGCAGGACACGCTTGAACACAAGCAGGAGTTTCACCAACAGCTAGTTTATCATGACACATATCACACTTTGTTACAATTCCTCTATCGTAATTCATTACAGGTACTTCATAAGGACAGTTCCATGTACAATATTGACAACCTATACAACTATCATCATCATGCCAAACAATACCATTATCTTCAAATTTTACATAAGAGTTGGTAGGACAACCCCTAAGACATTCGGGGTCAATACAGTGATTACACGACATTGAGTTAAAGAGTTGAGATACATTAGGAAAAACCCCACCCTCCATCTCTCCAACTCTTCTCCATTTAACTTCAGCAGGGTTATTTTGCAACTCATTACATGCAGCTTCACAACAGTGACACCCCACACAAGCCGTAGCATCAAAGTGAAAACGGTACTGCTCTCCCTCTTTAAGCTCTGGTACATCTATACTATAGTTACCACACTGCATTCCTGTTTCGGCCTTATGGTTTATAAAACTATCTAGTGGTGTTGAAGCATTTGACATTAAATCTCCCCTTTTTTATTTACTCTATTTCTTTTGATAATACTTTAAAAAAGAGAAAAATTGTATCATTAATTGTATGATTTTTAGACAAATGAGTAGTTTGCTCCATCCTAAACTACCCCATCATCTCTCCATCTTCATACTCTTAAATTTAAGAGGCTATTTTCTTTTTTCTCTTCTTTATTGCTAGAATTTTCCAATATATCTTTTCAAAAGCTTTTTCTAAAAAGCTTTTAGGATTTTTATTTAGTTTTAGTTTATTAATGGATGTAAATTTTTTAGAGTTTTTCTCCAAAAAATTTTCTAATATTTCAAAATCTTTATCTTTCATCTCATCAGGGTGGTAACAGATAGTCCATACCCCAAAAGGCATCTCTCTAGGTTTCCAAAGTTGTTGAGGAATCCAGTGCATATCATACTGATAATATGGAGACCAAGCAATACCATCAGATATAATATCTATATTACTCTCATCTTTTAAGGCTTTAATAGTATTTTTATCAAATGAGTGTGCAGGGGCTACCCAAATATTACAATTTATATTATGTTGCTTAAATATATTTATAGCCTCTCTTATTTTATCTTTCTGTTTATCTAATGGTAATCCTGCAAATTCAGAGTATTCATTAATGGGAACAAGGCTTCTCTCTTTTGTCACATATCTATGTTCAAAACCATGTAGAGCTATATCCCATTTTTTATCTTGCCACCTCTTTACCTCTCTCCAAAACTCTTTATTAACTTTATCAATCATAAGTTTTGGGTCTTTATTATTTGGAATAACGGCAACAATAGGCTTTATATCATAACTATTTAATAGTTTTTCTACTCTTTTCCAATTTCTACCATTCATTGTTGGACATGCATCATCTAATCTAATTATATATTTACTAAACATTTTATCTCTTATCTATTTAATTTTGAAAAATTATAACATAAAAGATAGATATTCTCAAATGTTAATTAATGTTTTAATATTTTTCTGTTATTATGCTATTGTAGCTTTGTTTTTTAAAAATAAAAAAGGACTATCTATTTAAGTAAATAGAGTTTTATAAAATTAGAAATATTTAGGAATTGGAGAGAATTATGATTTATCCTGTAGCAAAAAAGATAAAGATATTAAAACAAGTATCTAAAAAAGAGATTATTAATAAAAACACTTTTTTAAGATATACACAAAAACAACTATTTCAAAAAAGAGTAATAGACTTTATAGTTGGTGGTTTACTATTGTTGGTTTCTCTACCTATAATTTTGTATACTATTTTTAGAATAAAAAAAGAGTCTCCTGGCCCAATATTTTTTAAACAATCTCGTATAGGACTGAATGGTAAACCATTTACATGTTACAAATTTAGAAGTATGCATGTTGATAGTAAATTTAACCCTTATACACAAGATAATGATAATAGAATTTTTCCTTTTGGAAATACTATGCGTAAGATGCGTATTGATGAGCTTCCTCAACTTCTTAATGTTCTAAAAGGTGAAATGCATCTTATTGGACCTAGAGCAGAGTGGGATATTTTAGTGAAAGATTATGAAAAAATAATTCCAAACTATCATGATAGACATCGTGTTGCACCAGGTATTACAGGTTTAGC
>CAMZNQ010000314.1 GCA_947313765.1 uncultured Sulfurovum sp. | reverse complement strand
ATCTTTCCCCAACCAATCAGAAGTTAAGATTCCCCCACAATCAGTTACCACTTTTCCTAACTCCTCTTTGGTTGGTGATCTCCCACCACTAGCCGAACAGATTTGTTTAGCCTCTTTCCAACTGGCTTTACAAACTCCATACTTATCTATCTTCCCACCATTGGCTTTACAGACGCTATTGGTTGGGGTTATCCATTTTGAGGTTGAAATTGGTTTTCGTGTAGGCTCTACAACTCTCTCTCTGTAGACTATCTTTTCTACTACTTTAACCTCTTCTTCTCTATTGGTACACCCTGCTAAACAGAATTTCTTTCTACCTAAAGAGGCTTCATATATTGGCTCTTGTTCATATTTGGTTAAACTCTCTACACTCTCTTTTACACCACCCATGACCAAACGAATATCATCATTACTTCTTAGATTGTCTCTTAGTGCCAAAGCGTAAGGGCTATGGTCTCCACTGTTTACATCATCTTTTGCGATTGTTCCTGCTTTGGTCGAGAAAGAGACCAAAATGTTTTGTCCTCTTCTTACGCTTGGTCGAACCAATGCCCTACTACTTCTACCAGAACTTAGCCCTGCAATAGAACCTGAAAAAAATGAGTTACGACACGCATCAAAAAACACCACGCCAAACCCACTTGCTTTTGCCACAGCTCCTTTTAGCTCATTGACGCTCATAAGCTTTCTGCCCAAGTTATCTACAGAGAGGTTAGAAGCCCCAATAGGAATCAGATAGTTAGAACTCCCAACCCCAATACCATGACCAGCGTAATAGACCACAGCTACTTTTGCATCTCTAGCTTTGCCTATGAACAAATCTAGTTTATCGCTTAAAACGTTTAAATTTTTGTCATACGCCTCTAGCACCTCAAAACCCATATCGTCAAGCGTATCTCTTATGAGTTTGGCATCTCTGATGGGGTTTTTTAGTCCTGTTTGATTCGTGTAGTTTTTGTTTCCGATAACCAAAGCTACTTTCTCTTTTGCGAAAAGGCTTAAGGTTAGAAAGAGTGTTAAGATGATGAATCGCATGGGTCTCCCTTTTTTCTTGAAATTATTTTATTATACTAAATTCCTAAAAAAATTCCCCAACTTTTTAAGAAAATCCCAAAAAGCCCATATAAAGAGTAGAAGAGGGATTAAAATCCAAGGTAGGTAATTTTTCTCTTTTGTTGTTTGAGGCTCTGCTTTCTCTTGATAGATGTTAGAAACCTCTTGGTCTATGGGTTTGTAGAGTTCAGAGAGAATAAGTTGTAACCTATTTTGTTCTTCTACCAATACCTCTTTATCTGAAAACTTAGATATGGCAATTAATGCCTCTTTATAATAGGCTATTTTCTTCTGAATATCCATTGCTTCCTCAGCCTTAACAATCAAAAGATTTGCTTCAATCTCTGCTGAGTAACATGCTTCTAAAGCCTCTTCAAATCGTGCTTCATTGTAATATTCTTGAGCTTTTTGCATTTGATTTTCTGTGCAATTAGCATAAAGAGAAATATACAATAAAAAGAAGATTCCAATAAATTTCATTTCTACTCAACTGTCTCAAAATTCTCACGCCCAACTTCAAACGCTTGATGTTGCAATTGACTTTTTAAACTCTCTGCAAATCCTTTTGTTTTACTTTTAGGTATCTCCAATCTGTTTTTTGTATAAATTAAATAAATCTTGGTTTTTCCATAAGGGGGTAAACTTACCAAGTTTTCAAAAACACACTCTTTCTTTTTAGCGTTATTGTCCCTACAATTCTCTACCTTCATCTTAGCTACTAACTTGTAGTCATCTTTTCCTTTAAGTTCTAGTAGATATAAATATCCTTTTTTCTGTGAAAGTTGTGAGCTAATTTAAAAAAAAAAAAA
>CAMZNQ010000313.1 GCA_947313765.1 uncultured Sulfurovum sp. | reverse complement strand
CCTCTAATATTAAGCTCTATTTTGTCTGCTGATTGTACGTTAAAAGATAAACAAAAAGCAATTGAGATTTGGAGAGAGACAATTTTTGAACAAGATAATCAAAAGAAAATAGATAGATTAAAAGAGACTAATAAAGATTGTGAACTTCCTCAAATAGATGTTGATGGAAACATAGCATACTACTCTACCCTCTCCAAAGAGGAACTCAAAAATAGAATTGAAGAGCTAAAAGAGTTAGAGATAGAAAATTCAAAATTGAGTAATATTGATAATAATCATATTATAAACAACCAACAAAAGATAGATATTCTGTTTGGTAGAGAGTTAAATGAGGGTTTAAAGGCAGTAGTAGAGATAGGAGGAGAGTATCGTGCCAATATACTATTTAAGAAAAATAGTGACAAGATAGAGGCATCAAATAGTAGCAATATAAATGAGATAATAGAGACCTTTAATGAGGTGGTTAAAAAAGATTCAAATGCAATTTTTACACTGGAGGGAGGAGCGAGTTCAGAGGGAAGTGCAGATTATAATAGAAAACTCTCTAAAAAGAGAGCCAAGTCACTTAAACGGTATATTATTAAACAAGATGGAGAGCTAGAAAGACATATTAAAATCCAAGCAACAGGAGAACAAAAATTAGTATGTGAAGGAGGTTTTTTACCAGAGGTAAACCCAAAGACAGGTGAAGCAGAGTGTATTACACAAGAGGATAGAGAAGCAAGTAGAAGAGTAACAATTAGGAGAAAAATATGAAAAAATTTACAACAAGATTAACATTAGGATTGAGTCTAATTAGCAGTTTAACTTTAGCAGATAACCATGCATTGGTTGTAGGGTGTTGTAGTAAATATAACCCATTTAAAAATATGAAACCACTCTATGGAACAGAAAATGATGCCCAAAGCTTTAAAGATATTCTAATTAGTGGTAATAATGTTTCGCCTAAAAATCTTACCTACTTAGTAGGAGAAAAGGCAACTAAAAGAGCCATTATAGATAGTTTAAAATCCTTTTTAGATGATAAGAGTCTAAAGAGAGGTGACACCCTCTATCTCTACTACTCTGGTCATGGTAGTAGCCCCCTTGATAGTGGTTTTTTTGGAAAAAAGATTAAAAGCAATAGTGAGTTAAAGCGATTTATTACTGACTCAACAGC
>CAMZNQ010000312.1 GCA_947313765.1 uncultured Sulfurovum sp. | reverse complement strand
TATACACTCCCACGCAGGAGCGATGGGAGTGAGAAAAATATATGGTTTTATTATTGTTTTATTTGTAGGTGTGACCGTGTCACACATCAAATTATTATCTTCTATTTTTCTTATTTGGATTATTTTTGTTAGAGTTTTTTTGCTTAATCTCTCTTTGTCGTTTTTTTAATGCACTTGCTTCACGTCTTGCTTGGTCTTCTGTTTGATTTTTCTTTTTCTCTTTAAGACGTGTAGCTCTGATTCTATCTTCTCTCTCTTTCTCCTCTTGTGCCTCTATCTGTTTTATCATTTTTAGATATTTGTGAACATCATCATACTCACGTCGTGTAAAGTAACGAGTTTTTCCTGTTGGTAGATTATTTAGTTCTATTCCCCCAAACTCCACACGTTTCAGGTCTAACACTTTAGCCTCAAAGTGTCCAAAGAAACGACGAAGTTCACGGTTTTTACCCTCATCAATGGTTACACGAAGTTTAGTAAAATTTGATGAAGCTCCACGAATTTCATAGTTAACAAATGGTGCAAACTCCATGCTGTAAATTTTTGATTTTTCATGTCCACCTGCTCGTGCATCATCAAGAATTAAACCTTCACGCATAGCCTCTTCCATCTCATTAGTTAGAGGTTTATCTATTTTAATATTATAGGTACGTGTTAAATCTCCTCTCATCATAACATCTGCAACTCTTGGAGAGTCTGTTAAGAGTAGAAGCCCCTCTGAAGCATAATCTAACCGTCCAATAGGTATGAAGTGTCTAAATTTACCTGCCATTTTGTGGAAAATAGTAGTTCGTCCACGGTCATCTTTACGAGTTACTAGTGTACCTTTTGGTTTATTGAATACAATCATGGTTAATTCAGTACGCTCTGTTACATGTAATCCACCAATAGAGACGTGGTCTCCATCTTTTACATCATAGGCAAAATCCTCTATTTTGATGCGATTAACAGTAACTTTTCCATCAGATATAAGCTTATCTGCTTCACGCCGTGAATATTTACTATTATGGGATATGTATTTATTGATTCTCATTATATTTTCTTTATATGGAAGTTGTAGTAAGGTATATACCTCTTACTTTAATTATTGTGATTATAGCATAGTTGCTATTTGTAAAAGAGTCTACCTCAAATTACTTTGATATAATTTCAATAATTTAATAATATATAGGTAAAAAATGAATTATGATGTAATAGTAATTGGTGGTGGTCACGCAGGTATTGAAGCCTCATTAGCACCAGCAAGAATGGGTGTTAAAACTCTAATGATAACAATGTTGGTAGAGCAGATTGGAGCTAGTTCTTGTAATCCTGCCATTGGTGGTTTAGCAAAAGGTCATTTAGTTAAAGAGCTTGATGCCATGGGTGGAGAGATGGGATTAGCAACTGATGCTACTGGTATTCAATTTAGAATATTAAATGGTTCAAAAGGTCCAGCTGTTCGTGGGAGTAGAGCCCAAATAGATATGGATAGATACCGTATATATATGAGAGATGTGGTTCTAAACACTCCAAATCTTGATGTTAAGCAGGAGATTGTAGAGTCTTTAATCATAGAAGAGAGTAGAGTTTTAGGTGTGGAGACTCAACTTGGAAATAGATATATGGCAAATAGAGTGATTATCGCCTCTGGTACTTTTCTAAATGGTCTTATTCATATTGGAGATAAAAAGCAACAAGCAGGAAGACAAGGAGAGTTTGCATCTACAGAGTTAGCTGAATATATGAGAGGTTTAGGAGTTGAGATTGGACGACTAAAAACAGGTACTTGTGCAAGAATAGATGGTTCATCAATTGATTTAGCTGTAATGGATGTTCAAGGTGGAGATGAGAATCCTATTCCATTTTCATTTAGAACCAATAGAGAGACTTTTAATCCAACTCAACTACCATGCCATGTAACCTATACCAATGAAGATACACATACTATTATTGAGAGTAACTTCTATAGAGCTCCAATGTTTTCAGGTCAAATAGAGGGTATGGGACCTAGATATTGTCCAAGTATAGAGGATAAGATTAACCGTTTTCGTGATAGACCAAGACATCAAATCTTTGTAGAACCTCAAACAATGGAGGCAAATGAGTACTATATTAATGGAATGAGTACATCTCTACCTACAGATGTTCAGTTGGATATGATTCGTTCTGTTAAAGGAATGGAGAGTGCAAAAATTGTTCGTTATGGTTATGCTATTGAGTATGATTATGTTCAACCAACAGAGCTTAAACATACACTAGAGACAAAAAAGATAGATGGTCTTTACTGTGCAGGGCAGATTAATGGAACAACAGGATATGAGGAGGCAGGAGTACAAGGGTTCATGGCTGGAATTAATGCTGGATTAGCTGTTAAGGGAGAAGAGCCTATTATACTAGGGCGAGATGAAGCCTACATTGGTGTACTTATAGATGATTTAGTTACAAAGGGTACAAAAGAGCCATATCGTATGTTTACAAGTCGTTCAGAATATCGGCTACTATTGCGTGAAGATAATGCAGATGTTAGACTCTACCGTTATGGTAAAGAATTGGGTCTACTAAATAGTGA
>CAMZNQ010000311.1 GCA_947313765.1 uncultured Sulfurovum sp. | reverse complement strand
CAAGCTTTTGCACTCGCCAAAGAGACTAAAGTTGAGATGTCAGTTTTTGAAGAGATTATTGAGGAAGTGATGCATACCGATGGTGTTAAATTTGAAGAGAAAGTTGTGTTACAAGCATGGCATGCGTTTAAAGAGGCTGCTTAATTTAGAGCCTTTAGGGCGAAGTAGGGGAGTATAAAAAATATTACTCCTCCCTAAACTTCCATTTGGAGCATGTTATCTTTTAATATGCTCCAACGCCTCTTCCATAAGTGCAATATGGTAGTTCTCTTGATTGTTAATGAACGTAAAGAACGAGGCAAAGTGTTCAGAACTAGAACTTACAGCATCTGCTAATCTTTTACACTCCTCTTTTGCCCCTATCTCCTCTTGGATTCCATCTTTTAAAAACTGTTCCAAATCATCAAATTTATAAATCTCCTCCATTAAACTTCTTGGCACACCTAAGATACCCATTTGAGCCATCATCTGACCAAAGCTTCTAAGATGGAAAAAAGACTCATCTATTAAAACTTGAAAGATACGGTTTAAAAAGGCATCCGTGGAGTTGGCTTTTGAGTAGTTGTAGACCATAATAAGCTCATACTCTTTATAGCTCTCTTCAAAGAGAAATAGGGTTAAGGCATCTTTTGCCTCTTGGGTTAACTCAATATTTGGAAACTCTTTTTTCATGTTAAAAGAGGAGCTAACATCTTCATCTGGAAGATTTTTTAAAACAGACTTCATGTACCTTAAATCACTACCCATTCTAAAGGTAATATCTTTATCTTTACAGGTATCTAGTTCAGATTCAATAATCTCTAATCTTCTGATAATATCACTTAACATTATTGAGAGTATATCTACACGAATTGGTACTTGATTAATATCATAGTTATACTCTATATTCTGTTTAATAAAATCATTCTCTATCCATGTAAGATGTTTAAAAAGTATATTTGAAAACTCATACAGCTCTTGTCTTGTTTGTGTTTGAGACATAAAACCTGCAAACTGTGTGGCTAACCAAGCTTCATGAATCTCTTTAAATAGCTTTTTCATCAGGAGTCTCCTCTTTAGGTGTACAGTCGGTGTTTATGTGGTATGAAATCATAGGGAAATCAGCATCTTTTTGTCGCTCTGCATAGGTATCGAGGGATGCTTTTAGTGCTAAGGCTACCATCTCTGTACATGCTGCATCTTCAGGCGTTTGATTTTCTAACAATCCCAAAGTAGCAGAGATTAACTCTTCTGCTCTACTAAAGTTTATCCCTTTGGCTTCAGTTGTAATGAGTGAACCTGCTACAATGGTTGTGGTACACCCAATCGCTTGAAAAGAGATATCTTCAATAAGTGGGTCATCTCCACCTTTAACGTTAAGATAGATAGCTACCTTCTCCCCATTTTGTGGATTTTTACCAATCCCAACACTATCTGAATCTTCAATTTTCCCATAATTTTTAGGATTCATCATGTGTTCCATTACTAATGTGTCTGCGTTCATATAGTTCCCTTTTTTAGGGGTAATATACTATTTTTTTCCTAAAATATGGTTAACAATTCTGTAGCCATGATTTAGAGCAATTGCAATACTTCCACCACTAGCAAAAGCAATATCCCCTGCAATATATAGACCTTTGGTTTCACTCTCGTAATTTTCATCAAATACTGGCTCTCCCTTTTTATCGAGAGTTACCCCACAAGCTTTCAAAAAATCTTTTGGAGTTGTCCCTCCAATAGCATAAACAGCTCTATCATAAAGCTCATGAGTACCATCTGTAAAGTTAATGCGAACTCTACCATGCTCACTAACAACATTTTCTATATCTATCCCCAATTTTAACTCTACACGCTTATCTTTGGCATAATCTTTTATCATATTTTGGTTTGTTGGATTAGGACGACTAAGCTCATCTCTTCTGTAAGTTAAAGTAACATCATTGTTTTCACTCAAATCACAAGCATACTCAACAGCTGAATCTCCACCACCAATAACAATAACCCTCTCTCCTCTACTACATTTATCAAGATTATATCCCACTTGTGAACGTATGGATGGAGGAATTTTATAACTAGGTTTATTTGGTTTTCCCATGCGACCAATAGATACAATTATGTTTTTCGCTTTAAAATCTCCACAAGATGTGAATATTACAAAAACATCATTCTCTTTTTGAATTTTTAAAACTTCACAATTAAATCTACTATCAATAACTTTATCATCTAAAAGATAATCAAAGTAATCAAGAGTACTCTCTTTTGTTCCATCAACAAAATCTATATGCCCTTCAAGTTCAACAGCTTGACCTTGCCAATCCTTATCTACCCTTTTTTTATCTTTATAAAATTTACGAATAGTGTGAGAGTGATTATCTGTTTTTTCAATCAATAAAACTCTACCTAAACCTAAAATTTTAGCTTCAACAATAGCCCCTATTCCTCCAGGACCACCTCCTACAACAACTAAATCATATATTGTATCCATTACAAAATCTCCAAATTATAATTTAAATAAACATTGATTATACGCCTTTGTAGTTTAAATAGTTCTTTTTCAACAAGATTAAGAGAAGCTACTTTTCATTTTATTGAATAAAATTGCCATTAACCCTTTAGGTTTTAAAATATCATCCATATACTCTTCAAATGTCATATGTTTCTCATTTAGAAAACCTTGAAGATATACTAAAGATGCTTTTAACCCATGAGCCTTTTCAACTTTTAAAAGATGTTCATAAAGAGGTTCAATATCTCTAACTGCCTTTTTATGAACGGCTCTTCTAAATGCAATATATGTAGTAGTGTCATTCTCTTTATGTATCTCAAAATCTGTACTAACCCAGTAGTATTCTCCTGAACGTGCAAGATTTTTAACTAAAGTTCTAATGTTGTTACCACTTTGAATCTGTCTCCACATTAAAAGAAATATAACTGCAGGCATATCAGGGTGTCTCACAATGTTATGTGCTTTTCCCAATACCTCAATCTCTTCATATCCTGTTACATCACAAAAAGTATCATTAACGTAAAGAATGTTACCTTTTTCATCTGTTTTACTAACAAGAAATTCTTTTGAACTAATTTTTATCTCTCTATCTATTGGCAAAGGTCTACTTGTATGCAATTTTTACCTTTCTTACAAAATAATTAACTTTCTATATTATTATATATAAATTAGTCAAAATAGTGAAAATGTAACTATCTATCAATATCACCACGATAAGAGACAATCCCTCCAGCATGATTAATTACTTTTTCCATTCCATTTTGCCTAAATACCTGTTGTACCTGACCTGAACGGCTATCTGTTCTACATGTAAATATTACGGTTTTATCTTTGTACTCATTAAGAAAATCTTGCGCCCATGATTGAAAGGTTGAGGTTGGCTTTAAGAGGTCAACACCTTTAATATGACCATTATCATACTCCATCTGTTCTCTAACATCAACTAAAATAAAATCAACTTTTCCCTCTTCTCGCTCTTTTAAAAGCACCTCTAACTCTTCAGAGTGTACATAACTTTTATCTAATAAATTACTCATTTTAAAATCCTTATATTAAGTTTTTATATACTTATACATTAAACTCATTTAATATATAATACGATTATTAAAAATATTTATAATAAAAGGATAATTGTGATTATTGATAACAGAGTATTGGAAAAACTAGAGAAACTCTCTATGTTGAAGATAGAAGATGAAAAAAAAGAGGAATTAGCAGAACAACTTACAGAGATTCTTGCTTATGTTGAAAATCTTGCAGAGTTAGATACAGATAATTTAGATGCCTCTTTTTCTACTCTTTTGGGTGGTACACCTATGCGTGAAGATTTACCATCTACAAACATAGAGGTTTCAAAGTCAATCTTTTCTCACGCACCTAATGGAGAAAATGATTTTTTTATTGTACCAAAAATTATAGAATAAGATTAGTATAATATTTTAATGTTAAAATAATATATTAAAAAATAATTAAATATTAGGATACTCTCTTATGGCTATAGATATTAAAAAATTACTCCAAAGTGTTGTTGCTCATGGTGCATCTGATTTACACCTTGTAAGCAGAAGTGAACCCCAAATCCGTATTGATGGTACATTGAAAGCTGTCAATCTACCTGTATTAACAGGAGAAGATATTGAAGAGATGGCTTACGCCTTACTAACAGAAAAACAGAAAAAATCTTTTGAAGAGCATCTTGAACTAGATTTTGCACTTCTTCTTCCTGGAGTTGGTAGATTTAGAGCAAACTACTATCGAACTCTTGGAGATATTGCTGCTGCTTTTCGTATTATTCCAACAGAGATACCATCTCTTGATGATTTAAATGCTCCAGAGGTATATAAGAGATTAATTAAACGAGAAAAAGGGCTAATCTTAGTTACAGGTCCAACAGGTTCAGGTAAATCAACCACACTAGCTGCTATGCTAAATGAGATAAACTTAACTGAACATAAACATATCGTAACAGTTGAAGACCCTGTAGAGTTTATCCATCAAAATAAAAAATCTGTATTTTCTCATAGAGAGTTAGGTGCTGATACAAAGAGTTTCTCTCTAGCTTTAAAATATGCTATGCGTCAAGACCCTGATATTATATTTATTGGGGAGATGAGAGATAAAGAGACTATTGAGGCTGCATTAACAGCTGCTGAAACGGGTCACTTAGTCTTTGGAACACTCCACACAAACTCTGCACCTGGTACTATTAACCGTATTATTGATGTTTTTGGAGGAGATGAACAGGCACAGATTAGAACAATGGTTGCCTCTTCTCTAGTAGGTGTTATTGCACAAGCACTACTGCCAAAAGTGGGAGGTGGACGTGTTGCTGTTCCTGAAATAATGATTCCAAATAATGCTATCTCAAATCTTATTCGTGAAGATAAGACACATCAACTATATTCTCAAATGCAACTAGGTCAAGGTGCAACAGGAATGCAGACACAGACTCAAATACTTATAAAATTAAGAAAACAGGGGATAATCTCCAGAGAAAATGCCATACAATATGCAAATAAACCAGAAGAGTTAAAAAAGAACATAAATTTTAAATAATTTTAGTTATAATTTCCACAAAAATTTCTAAAATTAAGGTTTTTATATTATGGATTTTCAAACTATAGATATTATTATTATTGGTATCACTATTTTTCTTGCAATTAAAGGCTTAGTTGCAGGATTCTCTAAAGAGTTATTTAATTTTCTAGGGCTTGTGGGTGCAATTGCTGTTGCCTCAAGACTCAATGGTGTTGTGGCAGATTTAATTATAGAGCAAAATATTTTACCTGAATCTGCTGTAGAGTATCAAAAAGCTATTGGATTTGTAGCACTGTTTCTAGCTTTGTGGATTATTTTTAATATCATATCGTCAATTGTCTCAAACTTTGGTTCAGATGATGAGATAGGAGTTATTAGTAGAATCTTAGGATATTTAATTGCTTTTATTAAATATGCATCCATATTATCACTTATTGTTTTTGGACTAAACAACTCTGACTTTTTTAAAGAAAAACTATCTAAATATACACAAGAGAGTCAACTATTTAAACCAATGTCTCAAATTGGAGCAGATATACTAAATAAAAGCTATATTAATATTGAAAATAATACAACATCAGTTGAAAATAATAGTACAAAAGATGTTAACTCAACAAAAGATAATAATATATCAAAAACAGATTAAAGGAAATAGTAATTTATGGCAATAGATAAGGCTTATGAAGAGGTTTTAGAAGATTTTAAAAAACTATTAAAATCTTCTAACCTAAAATATACTAAACAGAGAGAGCTAATTTTAGAGATTATCTATAATAATAATGATGGACATTTTACCCCTGAAGATATATATAATTTAATTAAAAATAGCTACCCTGAAGTCAAGCTTGGAATTGCCACTGTTTATCGTACACTCACTCTACTTGAAGAGGCAAATATTGTAAGCTCTATCTCATTTGGAGTTCAAGGTAAAAAATATGAATTTGGACTCAAAGAGCATCATGACCATTTAGTATGTCTCGAATGTGGTGGGATAGAGGAGTTTTTTGATGAAACTATTGAGAAGCAACAAGAGGATATTGCTAAAAAGTTTAACTTCAAGATGACTAGTCATATTATGAAGATAATGGGTGTCTGTTCTGCTTGTCAAAGTAGATAGATACCCCTACAAAAACTTACCCCTAATATAAAAAAACTACAATAGGAGAAATCTTGATATTTAACAATCAATATATTCAAGAGAAAAAAAAAAAAACAGAAAAATTACGTGAAGAGGGTATCAACCCTTATCCAAATAAAGTAGAAAAAGGGACTCCATCTGCAACTTTTTTAAATGAGTGTTCTTATGTTCATGAGATTGAAACTGATGAGATGAAAAAGGATGAAAACAGAGAGTATAGGTTGACAGGTCGTCTTAAATTTATACGAATTATGGGAAAAGCAGCCTTTGCAAAGATAGAAGATGAAGATGGATTAGTACAAATATATTTTAATCGTGATGATTTACCTGAAAACTACTACAATAGTGTTGTAAAAAAACTATTTGAAGTTGGAGACATTATTGAGGTAAGAGGTTATCCATTTGTAACAGGAACAGGGGAGCTTACACTGCACTGTTTAGAGGTAAATTTGGTTACCAAAGCAATATCTCCTCTTCCTGAAAAGTTTCATGGTATTCAAGACCAAGAGATTAAATATAGACAACGTTATCTTGATATGATAATGGATTCAGAGGTTACAAAGAGATTTAAATTACGCTCTAAAATTGTATCTTCTATTAGACGCTTTTTTGAAGAGAAAGGGTTCTTAGAGGTAGAGACTCCAATGATGCATCCAATTTTAGGTGGAGCAAATGCAAAACCATTCATAACGCATCACAACTCTTTAGGTGTAGATAGATTTCTAAGAGTTGCACCAGAGCTTTACCTAAAACAGCTCATTACAGGTGGAATGGATGCTGTATTTGAGATTGGAAAAAACTTTAGAAATGAGGGTATTGATGCTACTCATAATCCAGAGTTTACTGTTATTGAGTTCTATTGGGCATATAAAACATATATTGAGTTAATGGAAGTTACCGAGGAGCTATTTGATTATATTTTTGATAGATTAAAACTAAATAGAAGACTCCCTTATGGAGATAAAGAGGTTGATTTCTCCACTCCATTTAGACG